>CAYWTU010000017.1:0-15774 GCA_964461275.1 uncultured Pirellulales bacterium
GGGCCGGACCGACGAGTTGGTCACCGTCACGCGATACGTCACGTTGCTGCCAGGCGCAACCTCGGTTGGGCCGGTCATGCGCAAAGAAAGGTCGGCCTCGCCGCTGGTCCAGGTCTTGGTGGTCGTGCCTTGGGCGACAATCAGACGCTCGCCGCCGCCGGTGATGAGGTCTTCGGGGCGAATCACCTGCACGTTTACGCGATTGACGCCGGGCGTGGCTTGCAATTGAACCAGCTCGGCGCGGGCCTGCCCCACGGCGTCGGTCGGAACTTCGACCATCGTGCCGCCGTCGGGCGCAAACCCGGCCGGCGGGCCGTCGAGAATCTCATAGCGGACGCGGTAGCCGGCCACCGGCGCCCCGTCCGTGGCCCGAACCACGGAGGTGGTCATCAAATGCTTGGTGCCTACCGGGTTGGAGGCCGATGGCGGAAACGTCCAGCGGGCATTGAGCCAGTGGATGATGGCGGTCTTCTGCCGTTGATCCCAACCGTACACGTCGGGGGCGTACGCCGTGACGTGGCTGGTTCCTTCGACGGGCGACGTGACGCTGACCCAGGCGCTGCCACGATTGACCCGCACGTCGTCCACCACAGCGGGCGTGCCGCGCGTCAGCGCCGTGTACTGCCGCAGGGCCTTGGAGATGACATAGGTGTTGTCGATCTTGCGAGCCCGATTGGGTCCGCTGACCAGTTGACCGAAATGGCTAGCCTGACTGAAATCGACAAACTGCCCCACGCCGCCGGGCGGCAACATCCATTCGACCCGCTCACCGACGTGCGTATAACCGTCGTTGCCGCAGACCGTGCCGACCACCACCACTTCACTGCCCACCGGAGCGACGACCTTTTGTGGTGTGACCGCCAGCGTGGCGTCGTCCCAGGGCTTGCGACAACCGGGAACTTGTTTGAACGCCCGGGGTTCGCTGGTCAGTAAGCACTTGCCTTGCGGGTCGATCTTCAAACCGGTGTAGCAGCAACCGTTGGTCACCAGTGCGCAAAGCACCAGCGCCAGACACCGCAAGCGGGTCCGTAGCGAAGGCCGTCGTGCCGCCAGATTGGGCTGTGCGCTGGGCAAGGCGCCACCGAACGTGGTAAATCGGCATCTGCGCTGCGGCTTGCCTCGTGCGCGAGGTTTCCCCAGCCGGCGCAGATGTTCCTACCTGAAAACTACCACGCAAAACGCAAACTATGAGGCGTTTTTTCAACGTCCGGCGTGGTGAAACCGCAACGCGGCGGCAGATGAGGCACAGGCGGCGCAGGCGCTACGGACCGCGCCGTCGCGACGATCGCC
The DNA here is from genome assembly GCA_964461275.1 of uncultured Pirellulales bacterium. Lineage (GTDB taxonomy): Bacteria > Planctomycetota > Planctomycetia > Pirellulales > CAYNRE01 > CAYWTU01. The sequence goes on from CAYWTU010000017.1 coordinate 1,291, forward strand.
ACCACGCGACCGGCGCCGAGCTTGGGGCGCTATTTCAACTCGACCAGCCCCACATCGATGTACTGCCCGCCCGCGGTCTGCTTGCAATGGACCGCCAATATGTTCTTGCCCGGTTTGAGCGCCGCCTTGGCCTCACCGCTCATCGGCAGCAGTTGATACTCGGTGGTGTAGTCGCCAGCCGCGGCGGCAGGGACGCCGTTGACGAAGATCTGCACATTTTCGTCGTGATGGCAGCGAAACAGCGGCGCCGCAGGCAGCTCTTCGGGCAGCGTAAACTCGCGCCGCAGCCAGATTTCCTTGCCGTCCCAAGTCGTGCCAATCGTAGCCCCGGGCGTGCCGGCCGTGCCAAACCCGCCGGAGCCGGTATTCCAATCCCCGTCGTCAAACGTCTCGGTGGTCCACGTTTTGTCTGGCGCCGTCAGCGTATAGCGCCACGTTTGCGGAGTGTCATCGCTGGCGGCCACCAAGACCCGCTCCTGGGGAAACCGTCCTTGGTTGGCGTCGCGAACCAAGCGTTCGTCGACCTTGACGATCTGGCGGTCGTACGTCAGCAGTCCGTTGATCTCGATTTCCACGTCGGTAATCTGCGTGTACACAGCGGCGCTCAGGCCGCGCTGGTGGGCTAGGCGCCATGTTTCCTTGAGCAGACCCAGGTAGCTATAGGTCAACTGCTCGCGGTCGGCCATGCCGCGATAACTCCAATTCTTGTCGCTGACCCACAAGTGGTCCTGCACGGCCAAGCCCAACCCGCCAAATTCGCCCAGGGCGATCGCCCGTGATTGTTCCGGTTCCGGAGCGCCAGGGCCGGGGTAACGGTGGATGTCGTTCACGTCTCCCGTTTTCTTGTCGAACCAACCACTGGCGCTGTTGACCAGCCGCGAAGGATCCTTTTGTTTGACGCGCTCTGTGATTCGCGGCGTGTCGTATTGTCCCCAACCTTCATTGAACGGCACCCACATGATGATCGACGGATGGTTCCAAAGGTCTTCCATCATGCGGTCCAACTCGCCTTCGAACACCTGCGGGTCTTTGGGGCTCTTCATGCCGTGGGGCATGTCTTGCCAAACCAACAGCCCCAGCTTGTCGCACCAGTAATACCACCGCTCGGGCTCCACCTTGACGTGCTTGCGCGTCATATTGAAGCCCAGCTTCTGCGTGATTTCCAAGTCGTAGCGCAACGCCTCGTCGGTCGGCGCGGTGTACAGGCCGTCGGGCCAGAACCCCTGGTCCAGCGGGCCGACTTGGAAAATCGGCTCGCCGTTGACCAGAATCCGCGTCACACCGTCGACTTTGCCGAGCGAGACCTTGCGCATGCCAAAATAGCTGTCGACGACGTCGCTGATGGCGTCACCCTGCACAAGCTCAGCGGTCAAATCGTAAAGGTGCGGATGGCCGGGACCCCAGGGCTTGGCGTCGGGGATCGGCAGTGCGATTTGCTCGCCTGGCCGGCCGTCGGCCGTGGCGACGAGGGCCTCGCCGTCGCGTGCCGTCAACCGAAGCGTGGCCCCGTCGGCGGCCCCGGCCACTCGTACAGTTGCTTGCAGGCTGCCGGCGTCGACGTCCGGAACCAATCGCAACTCGGTGATGTGCGATGGGGGGACCGGTTCCATCCAAACGCTTTGCCAGATGCCGGTGGTTGGCGTATACCAGATGCCGTTGGGCTTGCGAAGCTGCTTGCCGATGGGCTGTGTGCCGCCGTCGGTTGGGTCGTACACGCCGACGATCAGTTCCTGCCGCCCAGCAGGTTTCAAGGCGTCGGTGATGTCGAGACTGAATCGGTCGTAGCCGCCTTCGTGGGTGGTGAGCCTTTGACCGTTGACGTAGACGGTTGCCTGCCAATCGACGGCGCCGAAGTGCAGCAGGACTCGCTGGCCCTGCCACGCCACGGGCGTTTCAAACGCGCGACGATACCACAGCCGTTCCATCCGCCGCATCACGCCCGACAGCGCCGACTCCACGGGAAACGGTACGAGGATCGATTCGGCGCCGGTCCAATCCTGTGGCAGTGGTTCGTTTTCGTGCGACTCGCGAAACTGCCATAGGCCGTTCAGGCTTTGCCACTGCCTGCGAACCATTTGCGGCCGCGGGTACTCGGGGTGCGCGTTTTCGGGCGAGACGTCTTGGCCCCAGCGCGTCATCAACGGACCTTGGGCGGGCTTCCACTCGGCCGCCCGCACCGTGGCACTGCACCACGCGGCAGACGCCGCCAGACACCCGACGACCAACCGAACGTTAACGGATCGCACCATGGCCACTCCCTTTATGACTGAAACCGCCCGCCTACGCACGCTGTCGCCACGATGATCACCCAAATCCGAGGCAAGTTCAACCGCGGCGCTCCGAGCAGTTGGCCTCAATGCTTCGCTAAATGACCATTCCAATGCCCCGCTGCGGACTGAAAACATTGCCGCCGCTGGACCGATGACTTAAACTGACCCCTGCCCGCCACGGTTTATCCTTCCCCCTGCATCCGCGAAGGTCCGCGTCGATGCCCGCACCCTGCCATGGACCGCTCCGCCGCCGTGAGTTTCTCCGCTTGGGGACGCTGGCGCTGGGAGGGCTGTCGCTGCCGGACTTACTGCGGTTGCGGACCCGGGGAGCCGACGGCCACTGGGCAACCCCGCCGGACACGTCGGTGATTCTGTTTTGGATGTGGGGTGGGCCCAGCCATCTGGAGACGTACGACCTCAAGCCGCTGGCGCCCAGCGAGTATCGAGGGCCGTTCAAACCGATCGCCACGACCGTGCCGGGGCTGGACATCTGCGAGTTGTTCCCGCTGCAGGCAAAGCAGGGCGACAGGATATCACTTGTGCGTTCGCTGCATCACACGATGTCGGCGCACAACGACGGCAGCATCGAGCTTCTGACCGGAAAGACGCCCGAGAAAGAAGACCCCACCTCAACCGCCTTCTCGGAGCACCCCGACTTCGGCATGATTGCCAGCCGCGTTCGGGGCACGCGGGCCGACGGTCTGCCGCAATACGTGGGCATTCCGCGGCAGCCCTTCATGACGCGGCCAACGTACTTGGGCGTGAGCCACGCCGCGCTGGCCACAGGCGATCCCAGCGCTCAAAACTACGCTCCGCCGAACCTGACGCTGGCGGCAGGCGTCGACGGCTCGCGGCTCGATGATCGGCGTGGCCTGATGGGCCAGTTCGACCGCTTCCGACGCGACCTGGACTTGCGCGGCAGCCTGGGCGGAATCGAGGAATTCCGGCGCCAGGCGATGCATATGCTCACTACGCCCCAGGTGGCCCAGGCGTTCGACATCAGCCGCGAGGACAATGATGTTCGCGACCGCTACGGGCGGCATCTGTGGGGGCAAAGTTGCCTGTTGGCCCGGCGTTTGGCGGAAAGCGGCGTCAGCGTCATCACCATCGACGCCTTGGCCCCCACGCTCAGCGACCGCTATTTCAGTTGGGACGACCACATTAATCCGCAAACGCGCTGGGACATGGCCGACGCGATGCGCTATCGGGCGCCGTTCATGGACCAGGGAGTCTCGGCGCTGATCGAAGACATTTATCAGCGCGGCCTGGACCGTAAAGTGATGGTGGTCTGTGTGGGCGAATTCGGACGCACGCCGCGGCTGGTCAACAACAGCGGGCTGATTGGCCGCGACCATTGGCCGGCGGCCCAGTCCGCGCTGGTCAGCGGCGGCGGCTTGCGGATGGGACAGGTGGTGGGCGCGACCAACTCGAAGGGCGAGTTTCCGGCCGAGCGACCACTGACGCCGCAAGACTTGTTGGCCACCATCTATCACCACCTGGGAATCCGGCCGAGCGCGGAATTAACCAGTTTCGCCGGCCGCCCCGTGCCGATCTTGCCGCACGGCAAGCTGATTGAGGAGTTGGCGTAGGCGCCATGTGCCCCGCGTCCCGCGGCGGCCCCACGTTCCAGCGCGCATCACCAACGCCAAGTCACAGCAGCGCGATCGGGCCAAGCTGCATCGCCACACTGAATTGCCCCGCCGTGCCGCGTGTCATCCCATCCGGGTTAGATTGACCGTAAACAAGCGGCGGGCGCCCGGCACGGCGGACGTGACGAGGCGGACGAGCCACGGCAGCCGGTGGCGGAAGTGATTCACAACCGAATCGACCTCCAACACCCGGAAGCGCCGGTCCCATCGTTCGATTTCATGGATGTCGTCAATGCCCCATTGAAACTCCGCGCCGGTCCGGCGGAGGGCGTCCAGCTTGCGCGAATTCTTTTGCGCCAGCGTGCCGCAAGAATCGAAGGCGAACCAAGCCCCCGGAAAGTTGTCGGCCACCATTTCAAAAAGCCGCCGCACGTCCGCGGGCGGAAAATATTGCAACACGGCCTCGGCCAAGAACAGGTAGGGCCCCGGTCCGAGGCTGCGCACCGCTTCAATCCAGGTGGAGTCAAGCGCCGAGAGCGCCAGCATCTTACGGTGCGCCGTCTCGGCGAAGAACTGTCGCCGCACCTCCATCACTTCGGGCAGGTCGATCTCGCACCAGTGTGCGCGGCCGTTGTCCAGTCGCTCGCAGCGCGTATCGAGCCCCGCGCCGAACTCCACCACCGTGCCGTCCGGCGCCTGCTCCAAGAACCGCCGCACCCAGCGGTCGAAAATTGTGGCCAGGACGCACGGAACGAGCTGCGCTAGTTGCGACTCGCGGGCGAAAGCAGCAAAGTCGTAATCGATCTGCCCGACGATCTCCACCGCCCGAGGATCCCGGAGAATGGCGTCGGCGCGCTGCGCCTCTTGGGCCCGCGCCCAGAGCGGAATCAGCAGCGTGTGCTGCACTCGAGTCCACGATGTCACGTCAATGCGATTCACCGGCGATCGGTCCCTTCCAACGATTCCAGCGCTTCGCAGGCGGCGCCCAGGGGCTGCGTGCCCCGGATTCGATCGGCATACAACCGACACCGCTCGGCCACCTCGGACGATTCCAACAGCCGCCGCAATTGCCGGGCCACGGCTTCCGCGCGATACTCGCGCGGCTTGAGATGGGCCGAAACGCCTAGTCGACGCAGCCGCTCGCTGTTGTCTGGTTGATCGTAGATCATGGGCACGACGAGCTGCGGCGCCCCAGCGGTCAACGAGTGTCCGATCGCCCCGATGCCGCCGTGATGGACGAACGCCGCGGCGCGGGGCAGCAGTTGTTCGAGCGGTACGAACTCAAAATGCCGCACGCTGTCGGGTAGGTTGGGGGGCACTTGTTCGACGTGAGGCGTCAACAGGATCGCACGTTTTCCCAGCATCCGCACCGCCTCAACGGACGCGGAAAAATAGTCGTCGGCGTCGCGCTTCACCGAGCTTTGAATGAAAACCACGGGGGGATCGCCGGCGGCTAGAAACGTTTCCAAATCGTCGTTGCGCGGAAACATCTGGTCGTAATCCAGCGGGAATCCTGTGCAACGCGTTTGCCGCGGCCAGTCGGGTTGAGGTGGGTTGAACCATTCGGGGAACAGAGCGAGCACGCAGTCGGGCGAGTTCCACCAGGCTTTCATCACTTGTTTCACGGGAGGCAGTCCCAATTCGCCGCGCAGCGCGTTGGTCTCCCGCCCCACGGCCGCGTCCAGAACCCAACTCACCGCGCGGTCGATGCCCTGCAACATCCATCGCGGAAACCAGCCGGGCGCCCCCGGCGGATCGTAGACGCTGCGAAACCACAGCGGTTGCAAATGGACCGTCGCCAGCGGAACGCCATGTTTTTCCTGAGCGACCCGGCACCCCAGTGCATAACCCTGTGCCGCGACCACCGTGCGGCCTGGCTCATAACGCTCCAGGACCAACTCGTAACCCTTGCGCAACTGGCGTTTGACGATTTCGCCCATTTCCGCCAGCGCTTGAACCGCGCTCCACCGCTCTTGGCCGTAGAGAAAATCGCGATAATCTTGCTCGCTCAGGTTCGGTGCAAGCTCGAGCCCGGCGTTACCAATCAATTCGGCGTAGTGTTCATTGGCGATCATCGTGACTTGATGGCCACGACGGCGCAGCGCCTTGCCGATTTCCAAGAATGGCAGCGTGTCGCCGAGACTGCCCACGGAAACGAGAATGACGTGCATGGAAGTGGCGATGCAAAGACAGCCTCGGCCAACGACCCATGCCGCCCCCCCAGCCGAACGAGGCAGTATGCTGCGGCCCACCGCGATTTGCAAGGCGTCGATTCGAAAACGGCGGGCAGTGTGCACTGGTCCATTCTTTCGCAGCGTCCAGGTCGTCGGACAGCTCAAACAGCGGGCGGACGTCCCCCGCTCGCCACCTCCCGGACTTCCCGATTAGCGCCGGCCTTGCTTTCTGCGGCAGTTCTCAAGAACTCCCAGAATCTCGCAGGGTCGCGGTAGATTCGGGACTTGGCGCGTAAATGCGCAAAGTGCGAAGACCCTTTTGGTCGCAGTGACTTTATCAATCAGTGGATTTGTTCCAAGTTTGGCGACTTTGCGGTCGATATTCCGTCTGCGAACCGTTCTCGCGCCGCGCCATCGCAGCGCCAGACGGTCAACCGACAACACGATCGGCCGTCAGACAGCGAGTTTCCCAAGGGGGGGCCGCCCGCTGTCGGTTCGGCAGCGGAATGCATTCCGCTCCCCGAGCGCGGCCCGCCACCGCTCGTTGGCCCTGCGGCCGGCGAGCCTAGTTCAGGAACGGATTCCTATGAGCCGGCGCCTCCGCACTCTGGCAACCTGGTTGGCCTGTGCCTCGGTGTTCACTACGGGCTGTCACCCCAGCCAGCCGTTCTACTTCTTTGAAGACGGCGACATGTCGCACTATCGCGGTGTGGCCAAGAACGTCGAGTATCCGGACGTCGAGGCGGCCACGCTGGCCGAGGTCCAAGGGGCCCTCCCGCCGCTGACGGTGCGAAACACTGAAACCAAGGAAATCTGGGATCTGACGCTGGAAGAAGCGGTGCATAACTCGCTGTCGAACAGCAAGGTGATGCGGAACCTGGGCGGCCAGGTGCAGGTGCCACCGTCGCGGGTGCTTTCGGCGCCGGACGGCATTCCCACCGTTTACGATCCGGCGATCGCCGAAAGTAATCCGCGGACCGGCGTGGAAGGCGCCTTGAGCGCGTTCGACGCGCAGTGGCAAACCAGCATGCTTTGGGCCCGCAACGAACGGCCGGTGAACATCACGGGCCTGTTCGGCACGTTCCTGGCCCCCAATTTGCAACAGGACCAAGGCCAGTTCCAGACGCAGTTGTCCAAGCTGACGGCCACGGGCGGTCAAGTCTTCTTGCGCAACAACACCACGTACGATTGGAACAATAATCCGTCGAACTTGTTCCCCAGCGTCTACAACACGAACATCGAGGCCGAGTTCCGTCATCCGTTGTTGCAAGGCGCCGGCGTTCAGTTCAACCGCATCGCCGGTCCGAACGCGACGCCCGGTTCATTTACGTTCGGCTTTGGCAACGGCGTGATCCTGGCCCGGATCAACTCGGACATCGCGTTGGCCAACTTCGAGGCGGGCGTGCGAAACCTGGTCAATGACGTGGAAGTGGCGTACTGGGAGTTGTATTACGCCTATCGTCAACTCGATTCGCTCATCGCCGGTCGCGACAGCGCGTTGCAGACGTGGCGCAAGGTGTATGCCTTGTATCAGGCCGGCGGCGAAGGGGGCCGGGCGGAAGAAGAGGCCCAGGCCCGCGAACAGTACTACTTGTTTGTGAACCAGGTGCACCAGGCCCTCAGCCGGTTGTACGAAACGGAAAGCCGATTGCGATACATCATGGGCCTGGCGGCCACCGACGGTCGGCTGATCCGTCCGGCCGAGGAGCCCAGCACCGCCAAGCTGAACTTCGACTGGTTCGAGATTCACAACGAGTCACTAGCCCGCAGCGTGGAGCTCCGTCAGCAGAAGTGGCGGGTCAAACGCCGCGAGATGGAGCTCACCGCCGCCCGCAACTTCCTCCTGCCGCGATTGGACGCCACGGGCCGGTACCGCTGGCTGGGCTTTGGCGACGACCTGATCCGTTCCGACCGCGAAGGCGTCCCCGAGTTCGACAACGCCTTCAACGTCCTGACGGGCGGCGAGTACCAGGAGTGGCAGGTCGGCTTCCAGGCCACCGTGCCGATCGGGTTCCGCCAGGCCTTGGCCGGAGTTCGCAACTCGCAGCTCAGCCTGGCCCGCGAGCGAGCCGTCTTACAGGATCAGGAACTCGAATTGTCGCACCAGCTTAGCGACGCGGTGCGCGACCTGGAGGCCGCCTACCTGGCGGCTCAGGACAACTTTAACCGCCGGATCGCAGCCCAACGGCAGGTGGACGCGGTCAAGGCTGCCTACGACGTCGGGCAGGTCACTTTGGACCTGCTGCTAGACGCTCAGCGCCGTCTGGCGGACGCGGAAAGCCAATATTTCCGCGCCGTGGTGGACTATAATCTATCCATTGCGACGGTTCACCTGCGCAAGGGCTCATTGCTGGAATACAATGGCGTGTATCTGGCGGAAGGCCCGTGGCCCGGCAAGGCGTATTTTGACGCCAACAAGCGGGGCCGCGAACGGGACGCCGCTTACTTCCTGAATTACGGTTTCACGCGGCCGACGGTGTTCAGCCGCGGGGTGGTCAATCAACGTCAAGAGCGGGCCAATGGTTACCCCGGCGATCCGATGTACTCGGCGCCCGTCACCACGCCTGCCGAGACCGTTCCCGCCCCGAAGCCGCAGCCGGAAGACCAACCGCTGCTCAAGCCGGAAACCAAACCGGCCCCCAGCGTGCTCCAACCGGCGCCGTCGAACATCAACGGCCCCCGGTTGAGTCAAAACCAAACGCAGAACCAGAACGCCTCACCGTTTGCCTGGGGTTCGTTGGGCTTGGGCGAAGCGCAACAACCGGCGCGGCAGATCGGCGCCACGCATCGCGATCCGCAACTGACGCCTACGGCCCATTATGAAAGTCGCCCGAATCAGCCGGTTGGTGCGAATCATCAACCTGCTGCAGAGTGGAAAGGGGTTCAATACGGACCAACTGGCACAGGAGTGCCAGGTCGGTAGGCGGACAGTGTTTCGCGACCTGGCCACGCTCCGCGAGGCCGGCGTTCCGATGCAATTCGATCCCAAGCGACAGACGCACCGCATTCCGGGCGCCAGTCTGTTGCCTCCCACGAGCTTCACGTCCGACGAGGCGCTGGCCCTGGTGGCCTTGGCCGAGGAATTGGGGCAAAGCACTCGGCTGCCGTTCTACGAGCCGGCCCGCCGGGCGGCACTAAAACTGGAGAGCAGCCTGCCGGTCAAGCTGCGCGACTACTTGCGCGACGTGCGGCCGGCGGTCTCAATTCAACTCGCGCCGGTCAATCCGCTGGCGGACAGCCAGCCCTATTTTGAGCAGATTCTCGAATCGATCGCCGGCCGTCAGGCGATCCGCATTCGTTACGACAGCCTCACCGAGTGGAAGGTGATCACCACCAAGCTGTCGCCGTACCAGCTCTTGTTCAGCCGCCGCAGTTGGTACGTTATCGGGCGGTCGTCGCTGCATCGGGCCGTTCGCACCTTCAACGTCGGACGGATCAAAACGCTGATCGGACTTTCCGACCGGTACAACATTCCACGTGGGTTCTCCCTGGAAAAGTATCTCCGCAACGCCTGGCACCTGATTCCAGAAAAAGGCGTCGACCAAAAGGTGTGCATTCGTTTCCAGCCAATGGTGGCCCAGAACGTGGCCGAAGTAAACTGGCACCGCACACAGCGAATCGAATGGCACAAAAGCGGGGCCATCGACTATCACGTCACCGTTTCCGGGCTGGGCGAGATCACCTGGTGGGTCTTGGGCTACGGAGATCAGGCCGAAGTGCTGGCGCCGATCGAGCTGCGCCGCCGCGTGGCTCGCCATGCCCGCAAACTGGCCGAACGATACAAGGACGTGCAAGAGGAGAAGGCGTAGGCCGTGCGGCCTAGTCGTCGTAGCCGCGGGGGTGCGCGCTGTGCCACTTCCAGGCCGTGGCCACCAGGTCGTCCAGGCGGGTGTACTTCGGACGCCAGTTGAGCACTCGCTGCGCCTTGGACGAATCGGCCACCAGCGTCGGCGCATCTCCCGGTCGGCGGGGGCCGATGACCGCCGGAATCTTGTGGCCGCTCACGCGCCGACACGATTCGATCACCTCCATCACGCTGTGCCCTTGACCGGTCCCTAAGTTCAAAAGCATCCCGGACCCCGGCTGCAGCAGCTCCAAGGCGGCCAGATGCGCCTCGGCCAAATCGTCGACGTGGATATAGTCCCGGACACAGGTGCCATCGGGCGTGGGATAGTCGACGCCGAAGACGGTGATTTCCTGGCGTTGCCCCAGCGCCACCTGCAATACCAGCGGAATCAGGTGCGTTTCCGGGTCGTGGTCTTCACCCAAGTCGCCGTCGGGGCTGGCGCCGGCGGCGTTGAAGTAACGCAAGGCGGCGTAGGCAAACCCGTAGGCGTGGGAGTAGTCCGCTAGGACGCGCTCGATCATCAGCTTCGTAGCGCCGTAGGGGTTGATCGGCAGTTGCGGCGTCTCTTCGCTGATCGGTGTTTTCTCCGGCACGCCGTAGGTGGCGGTCGTGCTGGAAAACACGATCCTCAACACGCCCTCGGCTCGCATGGCGTCGAGCAGGGCCAAGCTGCCGCCGACGTTGTTGTGATAATACCCGGCAGGGTCCGCGACGCTCTCGCCCACCAGCGACCGGGCGGCAAAGTGCATCACCGCCTCGATCTTATGGTCGCGAAGCGCGGCGCGAAGCCGATCGCTGTTGGCCAGCTCGCCCTGAATCAATCGGTCGGGAAGGGTTGCGCCGCGGTGGCCTTGCGCCAAATTGTCGTAAACCCACACGTCGTGGCCACGACGCGTCAGTAGCCGTGCGGCGTGGCTGCCGATGTACCCTGCCCCGCCAGTGACCAGAATTCTCACGACCTGCGTCCCCTACTCGGCTGCGCTACCCCAGCCATCGGCCATCCGGGCGACCGGCCGGCGCCGCTGGTGGTTACTTGTTGCAAACCAAAGTCGACTTGAAATAGTCGTGCAAGATCGCCAGCCCTTCGCGACGGCTGACCTTGGGCTCCCACCCCAGAACTTCCTGGGCGCGACTGATGTCGGGCCGACGGAGCTTGGGATCGTCCTGCGGCAAGTCGCGGTACGTTACGGTGCTCGACGAACCGGTCAAATCGATGATTTCGTCGACCAATTGGCGAATCGTAATCTCGGCCGGATTACCCAAATTGACCGGCAATGTGTAATCGCTGGCAAGCAACCGACAGATGCCCTCGACAAGATCGCTGACGTAGCAGAAGCTGCGGGTCTGGCTGCCGTCGCCAAAGACGGTGATCGGCTCGCCGCGCAGGGCCTGCGAAAAGAAGGCCGGCAACACGCGGCCGTCATCGGCCTGCATCCGAGGACCGTAGGTGTTAAAAATTCGCACGATCCGCGTCGGCAATCCGTACTGGCGGTTGTACGCCATCATGGCCGCCTCGCCGAACCGCTTGGCCTCGTCGTAAACGCTGCGCGGGCCGATGGAATTCACGTTTCCGAAGTAGCCTTCTTGCTGCGGATGCTGCAAGGGGTCGCCGTAGATTTCGCTGGTGCTGGCAAACAGGACGCGGGCGTTGTATTGGCGGGCCAGGTCCAGGCAGTTCAGCGTGGCGTGGGCGCCCACCTTCATCGTTTCGATGGGGTGGTTCAAGTAATCGATAGGACTGGCCGGACTGGCGAAGTGCAAAATCGCGTCGACCGAACCGTCGACGTCCAACTGTTCGCTGACGTCGCACTCGGTGAGGGTGAAGCTCGGATGGTCCAGTAGGTGCTCGACGTTGCGCGGCGAGCCGGTGATGTAGTTGTCCAGGCAAACGACTTCGTGATTGTCGCGGAGAAACCGCTCGCAAAGGTGCGAACCGACAAATCCTGCTCCGCCCGTGATGACGACTCTCAAGATCGTGACTCCAAAGTACGGTGGTGATCGCATCCGGGCTGGGTGCGCCGTCCGCGGCCAAGTAGGCCGGGCGGCTTATCCATTGAATTCAGCAAAGAACGACCACGCTAATCTAGCATAATTTTCCACAAGAAAAGGGGGGGCGTCGGCGAGGGCACAACGGACGTAACCAATTTCGCCGTAAGCAGTAACGGCGCCACACGAGCATTTTGGGGCCAGTGCCGGCCGTTCCAGACCCTCGGCGGCAAGCTGTTCCTTCGGAACAAGTTGCAGTTGTCGGCAGCGGCCACCCGAAGGCTCCCATAGGCGGCGGCGCCAGCGGCGCGGCAGCCTTGCATTGCTTTCCGCAATCCCGGTCTCCCAATGTCGCCCAGCAAGCGCGCACAAATGCGAGCCGTCGTCCGCGACGATTCGGCCCAAAACCGACAGTGGGTCGACCGGTTTGTCGACTACGCGCGGAGCGAGTGCCATCTGGCCGACAACACGGTGGCCGCCTATGGTCGCGACCTCAAACGGTTTGTCGAGTGGCTGGGCCAGCGCGGATTCACTTCGCTGACGATCCGCGAGTTGTCGGATTACGCCGCCTGGTTGGGCGAGCGGAACTTGGCGGCCAGCAGCGTGTCGCGACACCTGGTCTCGCTCAAAGTTTTTTACCGCTACTTGCAGTTGGAAGGCGCGGTGGAACAAAGCGCCGTCGAACTATTGGCCAGCCCCAAGCTCTGGCAGCGGATTCCCCAAGTGCTCTCCGCCCCACAGGTCGACGCCCTGCTGGCGGCGCCGCGGGTGGGCGACTTGTGGTGGCGGCGCGATCGGGCGGCGCTCGAAACGCTGTACGCCACCGGTTGCCGGGCCTCGGAGCTATCCACGCTCAAGCTCAACGACGTCCACCTGGCCGAGGCATACTGCGTGTGCCACGGCAAAGGGAACAAGGAGCGAGTTGTGCCGCTGGGGCGACGGGCGGTCCGCGCACTCAAGGAATATCTGGAGGTCGAGCGGCCGGCGCTTGTCAAAGGTCTGTCGCCGACGCCGAGCTGGATGTTCGTCACCCGACGCGGCAAACGTGTCCGCCGCGAACGGCTGTGGGAACTCGTCAAACGCAGCGCCCAGCGGGCGGGCATCCGAACCGACATCAGTCCGCATACCTTGCGGCACAGTTTTGCCACGCACCTTTTGAGCGGCGGCGCCGACCTGCGGCGCGTGCAGGAAATGTTGGGACACGCCAACATCGCCACCACGCAAATCTACACGCACGTCGATGCCGGGCGATTGAAGTCCGTTCACAAGCGATTCCACCCCCGAGGGTAAGGCCGAAGTTGGCTCGTTTCGCGCGGTTGGTAAACAGCGCGGCAGGTCAACCAGGACCTCCGACTCGCACAGGGACTCTAAACCACAGGCTACTCGCGGTGTACTTGCTCCCAGTAGTAGTACACCAGCCAATGGATGGCCTCGTCGGATAATGCGGCGTCTGTGGCGGTTTCGGCCGCCGTCGCGCCGGCATTCTTAGCCCCCGATGACTCACCGGGGGTTGGCGTTGCCGTCAAAGCAACCGCGCCGACATTCTTAGCCTCCGGTGACTCACCGGGGGTCAGAGCCCGTGGAGGCGCTGACAAAGCAAAAGGCGGCGGGGCGGGCGCGAGCGGCACGTTGCCGCTGCTCCCTCACCCTAGCCTTCGGGTACCCTCTGGGTGCGGAGGGAGAGGGGACCAGATGGACGCTCGCCGCGAACAGGTTTTCCGTACCGCGTCGACGGTTTTCACCCTTGATGTAGGTTGTGAAGATACCAATGCCCAGGGGCGTAAGAATACGCCATCTCCGCCGCCTCCACCCGTCAATCACGAACGCCCTTCCAAATGCACCATCAAGAGCGCCAGGTCGGCCGGCGTGATCCCGCTGATCCGGCCCGCCTGCGCCAGGCTTTGTGGCTGCACGCGGCACAACTTTTCGCGGGCCTCGACGCGCAGGTGCGTCACGGCCGCGTAGTTGAAGCCCGTCGGAATTCGCTTGTGTTCCAACCGCCGTTGCCGCTCGACGTCTTGTTCTTGCCGCGCCACGTATCCGGCGTACTTCACGTCGTACAACACCTGGTCGGCCACGTTACGCGGCACGGCCGCTAGCTCCGGCAAGGCCTCGACCAGTTGTCCCCAGGTCGTTTCCGTCCGCCGCAAGAGTTGCATCAGCGTGTGTTCGCCTGTGCGAGTGGACTCCAGCAGCGACATCACGCGCTCGATTTCGCGTAGCTTGGATTCCAAGCGCTCGGCTCGCACGCGATCCACCAGGCCCAACTGGGCGGCCCGCGGCGTCAATCGTCGATCGGCGTTGTCCTGCCGCAGCAGCAAGCGAAACTCGGCCCGACTGGTGAACATGCGATACGGCTCATCGACGCCGCGCGTCACCAGGTCGTCGATCAACACGCCGATGTAGGCTTCGTTGCGCGAAAGGATCAGCGGCGCCTCGCCGCGCAAGGCCAGCGCCGCGTTGGCGCCGGCCATCAGGCCCTGCGCCGCCGCCTCTTCATAACCGGTGGTGCCGTTGATCTGCCCTGCGAAGAACAGGCCCTGGATCTGCCGCGTCTCGAAGCTGCTCTTGAGCGAGCGTGGGTCGAAGTAGTCGTACTCAATGGCGTAGCCGGGGCG
>CAYWTU010000018.1:0-15567 GCA_964461275.1 uncultured Pirellulales bacterium
CCACCAAATACCAATGCCGATGCTGGTCGAATATAAACCGGCCGTGCCGACGTCGTTCGTCGGCGTCGAGCAGTTCCAGCAAACGTTCCAGCGTGGCCGGGTCGGTCACGTCGTCGGTGCGGGCGTACCAGACGTGCACCTCATCGGCAGCCATCGGTTGCTGGCCGAAGCTCATGGCGCCGCTCCCGACGTTGCGTCGAACTGAGAAACGATCCGCTCGGCCACCGCTTCGGCGTGCGTCTGGATGAACATGTGTCCGCCCGCTAGGAAGTCGACCCGGCACCCCGGCACGAACTCGGTCCATTCCAGGACGTGCTCCGGCCGGCAAACCAAATCGTCGTTGGCCCCCAGCGCTAGAGCCGAAGCGGCCTCGACCGTCCCCGTGAGTTGGTAGTGTTCGAAGGCGCGAAAGTCTGCCCGCAGCGCCGCCTTGAAGTGATCGAAAATCTCCGGCTCCTGTGCCCACTCGGCCGGCACGCCGCCGATGGCGATCAACGTTTCGAGCAGTTTGGCGTCGTCCATGGCCAAGAACGACTCATACTCGTCGCGTCGATGTGGAGGCCGAGCGCCCGACAGGATCAGTCCGGCTAGGGGAACTCCTGCCGATTGCAGGCGGCGCGTCAGCGCAAATGCCACGCAGCCTCCCAGGCTGTGTCCCAAGAGCACGGCGCCCGCGAACAACTCTCCCGGCAGCCAGCGGAGGTAGCCGTCAACCATCTCCTCGACCGACTCCCACGGCGGTCCCTGACTCCAACCGTGTCCTGGCGGGTCGACGCTCCACACGCCCCAATCGTCCGGCAATTGTTGCGCCAGCGGCCGAAAGGCCAGCGACTGCCCTCCGGCATACGGCAGACAGAAAAGCGTCCGCCGCGGCCGCTCGACCGGCGTCAAGCGACGCAGGCCCAACCGACCATCGTCGTAGCGAAAGTAGCGCGGCAAAGGGTCGGCCATGTGGGGCGCAGGGCAGGGGGAACTGGGGGCGATGCTTCTACCTTATCCCCCGCCCTAGCCGGGCCACAAGTTGACCACAATTTCGAATGCGATCAAGGCGATGATGATCAGTTCCAATAGTTCGGCCCGGGATTTCGCCGTTTGATCGGACATAACTTCATACAACCCCTCCAATACGTCCAGCGAACGGCGGATGTTCTCGGCCCAGGTTTCCAAGTAAAACCGTTGTGACAACATCCGGTATACCCGGGCCAGATAGGGGTCCCCGACCAGCTTGAGCGCATTACCCGTCCGCTCGAACAGGCCGTTGGCCTCCACGCGCAGTTCGCCCAACGTTCGGAGTTGCCGGGCGTGCGTCCGCCACAGCGGTTGCCACGACCGGGTTAGCGGGTGAATCAAGCGATAGGCGTCGCTCAGCCGGTCGTCCAGACGTTGATCGATGTGCCGGTACTCCAGCAACTGCACGTTGGCGAATTCGATCGTGCGCAACGTCTCATCACAGTCGTCGTCGATCAAGATGGCGGCGGCCCACTCGGGCGTCATCAAATCGGCCGGCGAATAGTCGAGGTGCAGCCGCACCGCCTCTGCGATCTCGGACTGGCTCAGCGGCCCGGCCTCTAACCGCAACAGACCCGCCAACCAGGCGGCGTGCCGCTCGACGAGCTGGTGGGGCGGCGGCAGTCCAGCCGACTTGGAGAAATGAAAGACGAAGTATTCTTCGATAAAGCTGCTCCATTCGGGCCGCAGAATGGCCGGCCGCAGCCGCTGGTGCAGGGGCTCGATGGCTCGCCGAGCGGCTTCGACCACGCCGCTGGGTTCGGCCAAGCCTCCCGCCAACCGCAACAAGTCGGTCGGGCAAAGATCGAACGGCACGTGCAATGCCGTGCTCACCGCGCCGAAGTCGAACACCATCACCTCGGCCTGTGCCGACACGCGCCCCAGCACCGGCAGCTCCAGTTCGGCCGGCCCCAGGTGAAAACCCAAGGGAGGCGGGCGGTAGCCAATCGACGACGGCGTCCGTGGGCGACGGGGAAGCACTTGCCATTGGGCAGGCGCCAACCGCCCGGCCTCGTCCAGCAGAATCTCCTCGCCCCAGTCGAACGCCACGTTGACGTGCAGCGTGCCTCGCACCGCGCCCGGCAATTCGTCACTGGAGTTGGTCGACATGACAACCGGTTAATGGCGTGGGCGGCGAATCGGTCAATCGATCAACCGATGATACATGCCCATCCAATACGGCAACAGGATCGCCGCGCCGTCGTCGCGGACGTTGCCGCCAGCGCCCCCATCGAGTTCGTAAGGGTCGCCGTTCCAGCGCATCACGCGGCGCTCGCTGGGAGGCAGCGCCGTGTCGCTGGCCAGCCGGCCGTGCCGGTTCTTGAGCGCCACTGCCACGTCCTGCCGATCGCTGTTCTTGAACGACCAAATGGTTGTGTCCTGAGGTACATCGCGAAACCAGTCCAGGCATGCCGCCCGATCGTAATCCTCCGCTGGAACCAGCGCCCGGGTCGGACGCTGGGCCGGCTCGGTCCACTGGCTAGCCTGCCGCCCAACGGCGAAAATGAAGTTGAAAAGTGGACTCCGCTCCGGGCGCTCGATTTGAAACGAGCGTTCCAAACCCAGCAAGTAAACCTGGCGCAGGTGCTCGTCGCGCTCGTACCACACCAGCGGATAGAACGCCAAAAAGGCCAACTCGTCGTCGCTATGGTTCACTGCGTTGGCGGGCCACAAAATCTTCTGGTCGATGCTGTTGGTGGCGTACGAGTGCTTGTCCACCAATTCCTTGGCGGCGGCATCGTATCGGGCCTCACCCACAATGTGGTCCGCCACACGCAGGTGCGACAGCATCTCCAGCGAATTCAATCCCCGATCGACGTACCACTTAAGGTCATGATTGATCTTCTCGGGATGCCAAACGCCCCAGGTGGTCGGCTTGCCCGGCGGACCAACGTAGTAATAGTCATGGTCCAGAATATGGTCGGTGATCTTCTTGACGTAGCCGCGGATACGCTGCTTTTCTTTGTCGTCCGCAACCAGGTCGTAATACACGCCGTAGGCGAAATAGTGGCCGTCCAGCTCGTCGCTGGAGGTGTCTCCTTTCCACCACCATTTGTCGTCCGCGCTCTTGTGCCACTCGCCTCCGTAGCGCTTAGGGTCGTCGGCGATCGGGACGATGCTGCGGGCCACAAACCCGCTAATGCCGGTAATGTCGTGCAGGAACATCAAAGCCTCGAGCGAGCGCCGAGCGTTGGTCTTGGCGGATGGATCGCCCGTGGCGCCATACCGAAACGCCTCGGCCGCGACGTAAATGCTCGTCCACAGCCCGTCGTTGTCGCTGGTGTACTGGGTGTAACCTTGGCTCAGGTCGCCGGGGACCTTGAGGTTGATCTCCCCGATCAGCCCCTCACGGACGTGGTGTGTTTGAACCGCCTCGTTGACGGCGGCCATTTTCTTGGCCAGCGTGGTTTCCGTCATGCGCAGCAGCACCGTTCCGCCGGGGGTTTGCACCAGCGGGCCATCTCGGGTCAGACGCAAGTCTTGCACGTGATCGTCCGGCAGCCATAGCCGCGAATGCATGACCTGCCAGCGGGTGTCGGCCGGGCCCTTGCGGAGCACGCCGCGACTGGTACCCAACCACACCGTGCCGTCGGTATCGCGAACGCCGGCAGTGACGTCGCGATAGGGCAGCGGAGGTTCGCCGGCTTTAAACGCCTCCAGATCTGCGCCTTGCAGCTTTTGGCCCAACGATTCAGGCAGAATCATCGGCCCTTGCGACTGGGGAGTCCAAGTCACGTAGGGAGTCTGGCTGGCGCCCGTTATGAGCAGGTTGGTGCAAAGCAAGACCGAACAATAGGCGGCAAACATGAAGGTTTCCGTAGGGGAAGGATTCGGCCGCACATGGCGGCACGGGACGGTGCATTCTCCGCTTCCGAGTTGATTTCAGGAATAGCCCCGGCCATCGCGATTGACCAACCTTTGGGGAGCATCTGGCGAAGGCCGATGGCCTGGTCTCGCCGACTCCATTCGCGCGAAACATCGCCGGCGCACCGTCGCGGGGCGCGCCTGTGTGGACACGCACCGCAGTTCTGCCGATACTTGCCGGTTCCTGCCCAGCGTCCGACCGCTTTTCCAGGCCCCGGGGCGCCCATGTCTGCACCTGTCATTGTGGAAGCTGTGCGCACGCCGTTTGGGCGGCAAGCCGGTTACTATCGCGACACCCGGCCCGACAACCTGTTGGCCCACACCATGTCGGGGCTGGTGGCCAAAAGCGGCGTTGATCCCGCGACGATAGACGACGTGATCACCGGCTGCGTATTTCAGGCTCAAGAGCAAGGCGCCAACATCAGCCGCCTGGGAAGCCTGCTGGCGGGAATCCCGGCCACAACTCCAGCGGTGAGCGTCAATCGCTGGTGCGGTTCGAGCCAGCAGGCGCTGATCTTTGCGGCGCAGGCCGTGGCCGCTGGCGACGCGAATTACGTCCTGGCCGCCGGCGTGGAAAGCCTAACCCGCGTTCCCATGTACGCCGACATTGGCGGCTTGGAGCGGCTCAATCCAGCGCTTGCACAGCGGCACGAATTGGTGCATCAGGGCGAAAGCGGCGAGCGGATTGCTACGCAATGGAGCATCTCTCGGCAGGCGGCGGACGAGTTTGGCATGGAGAGCCACCGCCGGGCCGCGGCCGCGGCGGACGCTCTCTGGCATACCGAAATCCTGCCTACGCCAGCCCTCGACCGTGACGGTCTCGCGGTCACCGCTACGCGCGACGAAGGCATACGCGTGGCGTCCGACCCGGCCAAGGTGGCCGCGCTGCCCACGGCGTTTCGCCCTCAGGGCAACGGCATCGTCACCGCAGCCAACAGCAGCCAGATTGCCGATGGTGCTTCCGCTTTACTCATGGCCAACGAAGAAGTCGCCCGCAGCGACGGCATGCGCCCCAGGGCGCGGGTGATCGCCAAAGCCTTCGTCGGCAGCGACCCCACGCTGTCGCTCACCGGCGTCATCCCGGCAACGAAGAAGGCGCTGGCCCAGGCCGGCATGACGATCGACGACTTGGACTGGATCGAGATCAACGAGGCGTTCGCCTCTGTTGTGCTGGCCTGGGCGGTTGAGCTCAGGCCCGACTTGAATAAGGTCAATCCCTGGGGCGGGGCGATCGCCCACGGCCACCCGCTGGGGGCCACCGGCGTGGGGCTGATGGCCAAAATGCTGGCCGGCCTGGAGCGCACCGGCGGGACCATCGGATTGCTCACGATTTGCATCGGCCACGGACAAGCGACGGCCACCATTGTGGAGCGGGTGTGAACGTTGGCCTGCCCGTTATAGGGTCACGCAACTTGCGCCGAGCGACCAGCGGGGGCCTCGTGCTGCTGATCGCGATCGAGCTAGTTGCCATCCTGCGGATGCACTGGTTCGAAGAGCAATTCTGGTTTCGACCTGCCCCAGCCGAGTACGGCGACTGGAGTCCATCCCACCTCAATTTCGAGGAGGCACGCTTCACCAGTTCCGACGGCACGCCCCTGTTCGGTTGGTTCGTACCCCACGAAGCGCCGCGGGCCGTGGTGTTGTATTGCCCCGGCAGCGGCGGCAACCTGAGCTACTATGCCGACATGCTCCGGAAGCTGCACGACCAACTGCGCGTGAGTGTGATGATCTTCGACTACCGTGGGTTTGGTAAAAGCGGCGGCGTTTGGCGCGGCGAGCAAGGCCTATTGGACGACGCCCGCGCTGCCAGAGCCTGGCTGGCCGGGCGAGCAAGCTGCCATGAAGCGGACATCGTGCTCCAAGGGCGCTCACTGGGAACGGGCGTGGCCGTCGAGTTGGCCGCCGGCGACGGGGCGCGGGCCCTGGTTTTGGAGGGAGCGTTCACCTCGCTGCCCGAGGTTTTTCGCGGCTTTTATCGCTGGGCCCCTTTGCGGTTTCCAATGCGAAATCAGTTTCGGTCGGTCGACCGCATCGCGAACTATCGCGGGCCGCTGTTGCAATGTCACGGTACGGCCGACCGCGTGGTAAAACCGGCCTTGGCACAGCGGCTCTTCGATGCCGCTCACCAACCCAAGCGGTTGGTCATGATGCCGGGCCTGGCGCACGAAGACCCGTTGTCGGCCGAATACTACGCGGCGCTAGACCAGTTTCTGGACGAGCTGCCGCCGCTGCGATTGCGCTGATAGCGCTCTGAACTGCGCCGTTAAGGCCCGCTGGTCAGGTTGACGTTGTTCCGCTCGATGGTGGGCACATCTTGGATGCCGAGCCGAGCGGCCTGGCGAGAGAGGGCGAATTGAAACGACTGCAAGGGATAACCTTGCCGGCGTCGCGCCCAGCCGTACAAGTTGCGAACCAACGTCTCGGGCAATTCGCCGCTTTCAACCATATCGACGATGGTTGCGATGTAGGCGAACTCCTGCGGCCGCCGACAGCGGAGTCCTTTTTCGAGCGTCGTCCGCAGGTCAACCTTGATCGCCGGATTGGCTGACGATAGTCCTTGTGCCCAACCAGTCGCTGGCCGAGCGCTCGCCGCCGTTACCACGACGACCAGCATTAGCCACGGCTTGCAACACGAACGGTACGAAACGACTTTCATCATGTGCATGACTCCCAGACACAGGTTGCCGACGACGCGCGACATGGCGGCCGCGTAGATACCGATTCGCCAGGTTTGGAGCAAGGCAAACCGCCAATCTACGGTTCAGGGATTGCCCCAGCCTGCGGGAACTGCCCAGCTTCCGCCTTGCCCCAGGGGTGGCGAACTTGCACGATCTGGAGGGTTCGGCGAGAACTTACGCGCTTGCCCCATCCGTCCCTTGGGAGCCCGTCGCCCGTGCCAACCGTTGCCGACGTCGCCGAAATGCTGGAATCGTTTGCGCCCGGCGCGCTTGCTGAGGAGTGGGACAACGTCGGCCTGCTCATCGGCCAACGCAGCCGGTCGGTCGAGCGCTTGATGACCTGTTTGACCGTAACCGGCGTCACAGCCGCAGAGGCCGTTTCCCGACGCGCTGACCTTATCGTCAGCCATCATCCGTTTCCGTTTCGTAGTCTGAAACGGATTACCGACGAAACGTCGACCGGTCAGTTGCTGCTAGAGCTGGTAGGCGCCGGAATCGCCGTCTACAGTCCCCACACGGCGTTCGACTCGACGACGCAGGGCATCAATCAGATGTTGGCCGAAGGATTGGGGTTGGAAGCGATCGAGCCGATGGCGCCCGCAGTCCCGACGGAGTTGGAGCTCGTCGCCGGCATAGGACGTATGGGTCGGCTGACGCAGCCGCAGGAGTTGGGGGAGTTTGCCGAACGGGTGAAGCGATTCTTGGACGTGGCCATTTTGGATGTGGTGGGAGCACCGCAGCAGTTGGTCGGGCGGGTGGCCATTGGTTGTGGCAGCGCGTGCGAGATGCTGGAGTTGGCCCGCACGAAACGCTGTGACACGTTTGTGACGGGTGAGATGCGGTTTCACGATTGTTTGGCTGCCGAATCGTACGGAATGGCCGCGGTCTTGGCCGGCCACTATGCCACCGAGCGGTTTGCGGTCGAACGCCTGGCGGAGGTGCTGGCGGCTGAGTTTCCAGAGATCCATTGTTGGGCTAGCGTGGACGAGCGCGATCCGCTTGTGCGCTGGTAATGGCTTCACTTCGCAGCGCCCCGCCCAGGGGCCGGACGACCGCGGGGCCACCGACTCGTCTGGCGGCGAACAACCGCCTGACAGCGGCTCAATACCCGTCGAACGGCTCTTGCCAATCGGGCGCTGCCGACTCAAACCGCGTGAAATTGGCCAGCCACAGCAGCGGGATTTCGCCGGTCGGCCCGTTGCGGTGCTTGGCCACGATCAACTTCGCTTGGCCGATGCTCTCAGGATGAGCCTCTTTTTCCTCCTGGGTCAAGTAGTATTCGTCGCGGTGTACAAACAACACGAGGTCGGCGTCTTGTTCGATGGCCCCCGACTCGCGGAGGTGGCTCAGCTTGGGAATGTTGTCGCGGCTGGCTTCGGCCTGCCGGTTGAGCTGCGCCAGCACCAACATTGGAACTTGCAATTCGCGGGCCAGCCCCTTGAGGCGCCGCGCAATTCGAGCCACCTGCTCCTGTCGCGGATCCTTGGAATTGTCCGGCTCAATGAGCTGCAAATAGTCGATGACGATCAGCCCCAAGCCTTCCTTCCGTTTCAATCGCCGGGCCGCCGCGGCGATTTCAATCAAATTTCGGCTGGGGGTGTCGTCGACGAACAGCTTTGCCGAGCTCAACTCGCCCCCTTTCTCCTTCAGCTTCTGCTGGTCTTGTTGCGTCAAGCGGCCCGCACGCATTTTGTGGCTATCGACGCGGGAATGCGCCGCCAACATGCGTTCGCCCAGTTCCAGCCGCGACATTTCTAGGCTCACGAACATCGTGCTGACGCCGGCGCGCATGGCGGCGTGTTCGGCAATGTTCGTGGCCAGCGCCGTTTTTCCCATGCTGGGCCGGGCCGCCAAAATCACCAGCTCTCCCGGCCGCAGTCCGCCGCTGGTGAGCTGATCGAAATCGGCAAAGCCGGGGGGGACGCCGCCGAACGTCTGATCCTTGTCCAGTCGGGCGTCGAGCCGTTCCCAGACGTCGAGCACGATGTCGTGAAACGAAGTAAGTTGCCCGCCGTCGCGTTGGTCGCGGATGCTGAAGATCTTGGACTCGGCCTGATCCAGCAATTCGCGCGGTTCGGCCGCCGAATTGTGCGCTTCGACGAGAATCTCTCGGCCGATGTTCATCAATCGCCGGACGATCGCCTTTTCACGGACGATCTGGGCGTAATGCACGCCGTTGGCGGCCAGGGGGACCTCTTGATAAATCTCGGCCAAGTACGCCGCCCCGCCAATCCTTTCGTAGTCGCCGTGCTGCTTGAGCCGCTCGACAAGCAGCATGTTGTCCACGCGCCGGCCGGCATTGTTGATCAGCAGCATGTGCCGAAAAAGAGTTTCGTGCGCGTCGGAGTAGAAGTCCTCCGGCTGCACGATGAGTGCGATGTCGTCGCACAACAGCGGGTCGAGAATGATGCTGCCCAGCACCCCCTTCTCCGCCTCCAAACTCTGCGGCGGCAGTCGGTCGAGCACCTCGGGCGTCAGACGCTGGGCCGCGCCGGGCCCGTCGTAACGGACGGTGGTGGACATTCTCTGGCGCCTCCCTGCGAGATCGGTGAATGGTACTTGCCGAACATTCTACCGAACGCTGCCGGGCGGTGGCGATGGGCCGAATTTCGGCCAGAATCTGCCCCGCACGGCCGCCGCTACTTCTTCGGCCGCATGGTCGCCTGAAGCATGTCCCACTGTTCGGCGGTGACCTTTTCCAGACCATTGAATTCGCCGGCTCCGCGGAGCCATTCGCCGCCGTCGATTGTCACGCAGGCGCCCGTCACGTAGGCGCTATAGTCGGAAAGCAAATAGGCGGCCAAGTTGGCTAGCTCCTGATGGTCGCCGTGTCGGCCCAGCGGAATTCGCTCGTCGATCGCCATGCCAAATTGGTCACCCATGCCTTGTGGCACCAGCCGCGACCAGGCCCCTTCGGTCGGAAACGGTCCGGGAGCGATGGCGTTCAGGCGAATCCGGTACTTGCCCCATTCGGAGGCCAGCGAGCGGACCATGATCAGCGCCCCGGCCTTGGCCACGGCCGAGGGGACCACGTAGCCGCTGCCGGTCCAGGCATAGGTGGTGCTGATGTTCAGGACCGCGCCGGGCTGCTTGTCGGCGATCCAGCGCTTGCCGAAGGCCAAAGTGCAGTTGTACGTTCCCTTGAGCACGATATCGACGACCGAATTGAAGGCGTTGTAGCTCAGCCGTTCGGTCGGACAGATGAAATTGCCCGCCGCGTTGTTCACCAGCGCATGCACCGCGCCGAACTTTTCGTAGGCGGCGGCGAGCATCGTCTCGACCTGCTCGGGCTGGCGCACGTCGCAGCCCAGCGCCAGCACCTTGCCGCCGGTTTCCTTTTGCAGCTCGTCGGCTGTTTTCTGCACCACGTCTTGCCGGCGTCCGCAGATCACCAAGTTGGCGCCCAGAGTGAGAAAATAGCGGCCCATCGACTGGCCCAGCCCCGTGCCGCCGCCGGTGATCAGAATCGTGCGGCTGTTGAAGGTGCCGGCGGGCATCATCGGTTGGGCGTACGGGGCGGCGGAATCGGTCATGGCGGCGGAGTCCTTCAAGCGTCGTGGGAGATTTGCGGCGACGAACGGCCGTCGAGATCGCTGGATTATCGACCCGCGCAGCGACAAGTCAAGCAACGGCTATGCAACCTTGGCGGTCACGGCGCCGTCGGCCGATGGGCCGAAATCGCGTCCCAAAGTTCCGCGATGCCCAGGCCCGTGGCTGCGGCGATGCTCACCACCGGCACAGCACGGCCGCGGGGCGTCAGGCTCAATGCCGCCAGAAGTTGCTGCCGCACGCGATCCGAGCCGGGCAGGTCCGACTTGTTCACCGTGACGATGTCGGCCACCTCGATAAGTCCGGCCTTTTCCCACTGGATTTCATCGCCGGTGTGCGGCGTGACCAGCAGCACCAGCGTGTCGACCACCTTGCGGACGCCAACCTGATCCTGTCCCACCCCCACGGTCTCGACCAGCACAACGTCAAACCCGAACGCCTTCAGCCAGGCCACGGCCGGCCCGGTGGCGTCCGACAATCCGCCCAAAGCGCCGCGCGTGGACAAACTGCGAAAATAGACGCCCTCGTCGGCCGGGTCGAATTGCACCCGCACGCGATCGCCCAAGAGGGCCCCGCCGGTGAGCGGACTCTGCGGATCGCTGGCCAGCACGGCGACCTTCATTCCGGCGCCGCGAAGGTGTTTGATGAGCGCCGCGGTGAGAGTGCTTTTTCCTGCCCCGCCACTGCCGGCCAGACCCACGACACGACAGTTCCCCGCGGCCGGCGGCGGCGCCGGCGCCTGGCCCATTTCGACCAGCGTCAACAGCCGCGCCAGCGCGCGCCGGTCGCGCCGCCCAAAGCGGTCGAGCAGATGGTTGATGTCAACGTGGCTGGCATGCGTCACAGGCGGGCGCCTTGTTGCGGGCCGAAGCCCGCGGCCTGCGTAGAGAATTTTTACACGCCCTATCGTAACCCCAAGCACCGCGGGCTTGAAGCCTGCGCCGCGACGAGGTCATGCGATGTTGGCAAACCAGATTCGCTTGTCGGACCATGTTTGCGATGAGTTGGCCGTAACCGTGTTTCCAACCCTCGCTCCGTCGAGGCGTGTAAGGCGGCTGATTCCGGGCCCGTACCTGCCATCTGCGTCAAAACTACCGATTCTCGAAACGTGTTCCGCCTTCCCCACGGACAAATCGCCTGCTGGAACGGTTGGCCGGCAAACGGTAGGATCAATTTGGCCTGTGGGCGCCGCCCGGGGCCGCAAAGTCGGAACGCGAATATCGTACCAAGCAACCTGCATGGAGTGCGCTATGACTCTCGAACGCTTGCGCTTTAGTCGCGCCGCCTGGCTGGCGGCCGGCGTGATCTTGGGACTGGTCCTGGGCGGCTATTGGCCCGACACTCCGTCGTATGCCGTGGCCACCGATCGCCATGGCGACTACGCCATCGCCACCGGCTACGTCGACGAAGACGTCGAGGCGGTCTATTTCCTGGACTTTCTCACCGGCAACTTGCAGGCCGCCGTGTTGAGCCCGGTCAACGGCCAGTTCTTCGCCCGTTATGAGCGAAATGTGATTGCCGATCTGGAACTCGCCTCGGAGAAGCAGCCGCGGTACATCATGGTCACTGGTTTCGCCAATCAGCGCAAACGGGCTCAATCGCGGTTAAGCCAAAATGTGCTGTACGTGGCCGACGCCACAACTGGCAAGATCGCCGCCTACGCCATTCCGTTCCAAGGGGGACAGCGCAGCTCGAATGCGGCGGTTCAGGCCCAATTGGAGCTGCTCAGCGTCACGCAATTTCGTACGGCGGCCGTGCGCGAGTAATAACGCTCTTTCACCTGCCGTCGGACCGGCTGAGGTCGTCGCGGATATGCAAATCATTGTCAATGGTGAGCCGCGCCAGGCAACCGACGGCGCCACCGTTCGCGACCTGCTGCACGAACTGGGGCTGGCCGAGCGGCCGGTGGCCGTGGAATTGAATCTTGAAATCTGCCGACGGCAGGACCACGGTTCGCAGCAGTTGCGGCCGGGCGACAGACTTGAGGTCGTAACGCTTGTTGGAGGAGGATAACCTTGGCCACGCAAGAGACGGCCGACGCCCTGCGGATCGGCGGACACATCTTGTCGAGTCGACTAATCGTCGGCACCGGCAAGTACGCCAGCTACGAATTGATGGCCGAGTCGCTGGACCTGTCGGGAACCGATTGCATCACCGTGGCCGTCCGCCGCGAACGGCTCATCGACGCCCAGGGTCGGAATTTGCTCGACGCCATTGATCATCGCCGCTACACCATTCTGCCCAACACGGCCGGCTGTTTTACGGCCGACGACGCGGTGCGCGTGGCCCGGCTGGGGCGGGAGATTTTGCTGGGGCTGGAGAACCCCGGCGCCGATTGGGTCAAGCTTGAAGTGCTCGGAGACAAGAAAACCCTGCTGCCCGATCCGGTCGCGACTCTCGAGGCGACCCAGCGCCTGGCGGCCGAAGGT
This sequence comes from uncultured Pirellulales bacterium, assembly GCA_964461275.1. GTDB lineage: Bacteria > Planctomycetota > Planctomycetia > Pirellulales > CAYNRE01 > CAYWTU01. The sequence goes on from CAYWTU010000018.1 coordinate 12,530, forward strand.
TTCCAGGTGTTGTGCTACACCACCGACGATCCGATCACCGCCCGACGCCTGAAGCAGGCCGGCGCCGTTAGCGTGATGCCGGCCGGCAGCCCCATTGGGTCCGGCCAAGGGATCCTCAATCCCAACAACATTCGCATCTGCTTGGAGTACCTCAAGGACGGCGACCCCGAGTATCCGGTGATTGTCGACGCCGGGGTGGGGACGGCCAGCGACGTTACGTTTGCCATGGAACTCGGCGTCGACGGGGTGCTGCTCAACACCGGAATCGCCCATGCCCAGGACCCATTGCTCATGGCCCGGGCGATGCGGGCGGCGCTGGAGGCCGGTCGGCAGGCGTACCTGGCAGGCCGCATTCCCAAGCGGTTGTACGCGACCGCCAGCAGCCCGGACGAAGGCGTGATCGCGCCGGGCAAGCCGCGGTAGGCTGGCCACCTGTCCGATAGACGCCCGTTCACAATAATTTCATCGCAGCAGGGTGGCGTCGGCCAGTGGTGTACGGATAATGGCGGGATTCCCGGAACCGTCCGTGTCCAGGTGGACCATGTCGACCGAACAACTCACTGAGCGTCAGCGCCGCGAGGCGGAACACTACAACCGCATCGGTTGGCTGGAATCGGTTGTATTGGACTACTTGGGGAAACCCGAACACGGGCCCTGGGACTCCTATTGGTTTCTCCACGACTACCTGCGCCGCCATCGCACAAACGGCGAGCAGCGCCTGCTGGTGCCTGGATGCGGGAGGGGCGCCCAGTCGCTTCAGTTCGCTCAACTGGGATACCGCGTAAGCGGCTTCGACATCTCGGATGGCGTTGTTAAGAACGCGGATTACCTGGCACAGAAGTACGGCTTCGCCGATCGCATCGACCACTCGGTGCAGCCGGCAGAGCGTCTCAACTTTCCCGACGACACTTTCGACGTCGCGGCAGGCCAGAATGTGCTGCATCACTTTGACATCGCTCCATCGATGCGCGAGATGGCTCGCGTGCTAAAGCCAGGCGCGCTGGCCATTTTTAGAGAGCCGTGGGACACGCCGCTGCGAACGTGGATTCGTCACCAGCCGCCGATTTCCTGGCTGGCTCCCGTGGGCCAAAAGAACGTCTGGAACAAGACCGTTTACAATGACACGCCGGACGAAAAGCAACTGACGCCTCAGGCTACCGCGGAAATTCGCCGCGTGTTTCCGGACATGAAGATTTTTCGCTGGCGTGTCGCGGCCAGGCTGGCGATTTTCGCTCGTCGCAAGACACCGTTACAAAAACTCGATTGGGCCTTGTTCAAGCTCTGTCCGCCGCTGCGCCGCATGGGGGACGAGGTGGTGCTGGTGATGCACAAACCGCAATAGTCAGGTTTCATTCGGCCAACCGTAGAAGCCGCAGGACTTTGGCGGCCGTGCAAGAATTCCGTGGTCCCTCAAGTGCCCTTGCCCCCCGCGCCAGTTTTCCGCCGTCGGCAGCGCTGGTTTCGCGGCATCGCGCTGCTCGGATCGTTGGCGCTTGGCGGACTGCTTTCGACGCTGCTCTGGCCGGTGGTCCAACGATCCGAAGCCCACCGCCAGGTGGTGCGGATGGCCGCATCGCACGGCGCGCCGCTTGTCGACTTGGAACAAATCAAGGACCGCATCGAGCCCCCGCCGGGCCTGAAGACCGTGCCTTGGCTGTGGCTAGTGGGCCAAATGAGTCCGCAGTCCGGTCCTAGCCGAGACCTCTACGGCCGCGGTGCGTGGGTTCGCAACTGTTACCGCGACAATCCTCACGGCTATCTTCCGCGGATGGCCCCGGGGGAAATGGCGCAGTCGCTGTGGAGACTCGACTTCCATCCCCATAACCAGGTCCGACGCCGGTTCGTGCATCTCGATGGCGAGATGGTGACGCAGATCGACATCGATCATCTAGATGACGACCAGGCCAACTCCGTGCGCTTTATGTCCCAGAGCATCCGCCTTGAGCCAGGCGCCGAACTAACGTTGCGTCTGAGAGCCCGCGCCGACCACCCCCGCTCGATAACGGCAGTCATTGGTTCTTCAAGTAAAGCCAATGTCGCGACGAACCGACAACAGGAAGTCGCCTTAACGGACAAATGGCAAGAGGTGACGCTCAATCTGGGCGCCGATTCCGCCGCCGCCGGCGAGGCGCACTGGGATCTGTGGCTGGGCAGGGAAACCGGGCAGGTGCAGTTTGCGGAACTGACGCTACGGGGCCCCGGAGGCGAACCGCTGGCGCTGCCGGAGTTGCCCTATTACATTGACATCCATTTCAACGACGCGGGAAATCGCGACCTGCCGCGGACCAAGCGGCGGACGCCGGGCACGATTCGAATCGGCTGCGTCGGCGATTCTTACACCTGGGGCGCGGGCGTGCTGTTCGAGGACCTGTTCACGCGACAATTGGAGCGACTACTGAACGACAACCAGGCCCAGCCCGGGCAGCGCTACGAAGTGCTCAACTTTGGCGTTGGCGGAAGTGCGCCGGGCGAGGAGTTGCAGAAGTTTATGGAGTACGACTCAGAATTCGAGTTGGACCTGCTGCTGGTCACCTTGTGCTACAACGACAGCTTGGAGCGGGGGCAGATCGCCCAGTTGCTGAAAAAGTACGATGGCTCGCCGGAGGGCGCCTGGGCCAGCGCCATGCGAGAGGGCAGCCGCCAGGGCTTCCGAGACTGCTTGGGATACCTGGCCCAGTTTCAGGAGGTCTGCCGCCAGAAGAAAATCCGGTTCGCGATTGCCGCGTTTCAAAACTTCGACAGCCCCGAATGGGAGCGGATGGACGTTCAGGTGGCACCGGCGCTGGCGGAGCGCGGTGTGCCATATTGGAACTCTCGCTCCGCGCTGATTGCGGCCGGCGTCTGGGGCGATGCGGCGCTGGCGATGAAGGGGTTCGACTTGCACCCGTCCGCCGCGGCGCATCGGGCATTTGCGCACGGACTGCGCGATTTCTTCCTCGCCCAGGGATTGCTCGATTCTGAATCCGACGTTGAGCCATGAGTCAGGAACGGCCGAAAAATAACTTCCGCAGAATGAATTCCCCTCACCCGGCCTCTCC
>CAYWTU010000019.1:0-15239 GCA_964461275.1 uncultured Pirellulales bacterium
CCCCGCCCGCGCATTACCTCGTCACCGAACCCAGTGGCAAGGCCGTCGTCATCGAGTACCTGAAGGGGGAGCTGAAGCTGTTCGACGCACCCCTCGGCGTGATTACCAATGCGCCGACCTACGACTGGCACGAAATCAACCTACGAAACTACCTCAACCTCTCCGCCGTCGCGTTGCCGAGTAAGAAGATCGAGGAAATGAACTTCTCGCCGCTCGGCGGTGGGAGCGGGATGATCGGCTTGCCCGGCGATTTCACCCCTCCATCACGATTCGTCCGCGCGGTGGCATTCTCCAAATCAGCACGTCCTACACCGACGGGCGAGGAAACGGTCTACGAGTTATTCCGCATCCTCGACAATTTCAACGTGCCGCTCGGAGCCGCCGAGAGCGAAGGCGAAGCCAAGACGAAGGGCATGCGGAGTTCCACTATCTGGACATCGGTCTGGGATACGAAGAACCAAGTCTTGTACTACCACACCCAGAACAACCGACGAGTCCGCAAGGTCGATTTCGGCAAGATCGATTTCGATCCGGCTCGCGAAAGAGCGCGATTTCCCCTCGACAAGGTGAAATCGCAGGACATCGAGGATGTCACGCCGGTCAAGAATTAGCCGACGAAGCTGCGTACCGAACCGGGCGCTACGGCAGACCAGGGCCTATCTAGCCAACCCGCCTCACGTGGGCGTGTACTTAGCGTGAAAAGGGCTTCAGCCATGCCGCGTCGGTCCGACACAACGACGAAGGCTCGCTGCGTAATGTGGGCGTGTCCTTGGTCCCCCATCAGTCCGTTCGTCCTTGGGCAGTTTACGAGGCGACTTTGGTCGACCGAACCGAAGCAGGATACCGAAGTTCGTTTGTCGCCTCGCCAAGCGGGTTGAGTCTAGCGCTGTTGCTGTTTCAGGACATGCCCGTCTTGGTCAAATTGGCCGGAACGTGCTTCGACGCGCGCCAATGAATCCGGCAGGCGCGCGAACCGGCGGCATGGTTCCGGACGCGGATCGAAAATCCCACAACAACACGCCCCCTTGGTTCCGCGTGGCGAGCGTCGTTCCATCGGGTCTGCTGGGGGCGAACCACATCTATCCGGGCGGCGCGACTACCGGCTCCGAAGCGATTCTCTTCAGTCCTCGCACTCAGGCGCGGAACGAGCACTCTAGTTGGGATGGCGTCCATGTCGTTCCTTATCATCCACGGGTCGCGCCAACACGTTTGGATTGGCGAGGGTTCCCCGCAGTCGCAGAGGATCCAGGCACATTGAATGATGGCCGCTACTGCTATACCCTCCATGAATTGTCGATTCGCGCGGCGTTAGCCACACTCGGAGTGCAGAAACTTGGCGAACGGAAACGAGCCGTTGAAGAAGTTCACCTGGCTCGATCGGGTTATCGCCTGGTCCTTTCTGAAGATCACGCCAGAGCACGGCGAAATCAAGCGTGCCAAAGCCACCTCACAGGCGGCGCGCCCAACCTTTGCCGAGCCGTCGTGGATGCCCATTTTCCGATATCGCGAAATCGCCGGATTCAAAGTGCGGTATGCTCATGCGGCTCGTTCAGGGGCGCCCGTGTTGATCCTGCTCAGTCCCTTACCGCAGAGCATTCTCGCCTTCGCTCCGATGTGGGAACGGCTTTCGTCCCGTTTCGAGCTCTACGCGTATGACTTGCCCGGCTTTGGACGCAGTGAGGGGAATGCTGCGTGCATGACTTTCGCAGCGCAGGGGCGCTTCCTCGGCGACTTTATCCGTTCTTTCGATATCTCCAAGCCGCACATCGTGGGCTCGGATATCGGAATGGGAGCGGCACTCGCTTACGTTACCCTTCATGCCGGCGATGTGGAGAGCCTCATCATCGGCGATGGTCCAGGCATCGCACCCTCGGCCAACGGCAGCGTCATTCACAAGATGGCCACATCCGGTTTTTGGCGAACTGTGATCAAGTTGGGCGGAGCGGGTGCGTTCATTCGCGTCGGCAATGAGATGGGGTACCTAAATTATGTGCCGAATGCTGGCGAGATTTCGGACTATCTCTACTCGTACGCCGGTCGGATTGGCCAGGTCACCAAGTGGTTCAAGAACTATCCCCAAAGCCTCGCCTCCGTCGATCCACATTTGGACTCGATCAACACGCCTGTTCTCATCCTCTGGGGCGACCACGACCAATTCCTCCTTGTCGACAACGCTCACCGTATAAGCCGCCGCCTTCCTCGTAACCGCCTGCATGTCCTCGCGCAATGCGGTCATTTCGCCTACCAGGACCAACATGTGGAGTTTGCGACACAAATCATCGACTGGGTTGAAGGCGGCCACGCGCGAACGTGATCGCCGCGGCCTGCAAGCGTGACGCGGCAACATCTTTGAACGAATCGGCATCCTTGCTGAGAATGCGTTGCTGTCTATCGGTCGACACGGCTTGCCGGCAAATAGGAGTTGTATTGCCTTGGTCCCGTCGCTATGAGTTTCGTGAACGAACTTGCGCCATTGCACAAGGAGGGCGTGTCCTGTGTCGCCCAACGGGCGTTCGGGCGCGGTCGGGACCTCTCCCGTGGGGGACATTTCCCCGCCGGTATCCGAAAGTCCTGTGCTATCGCACGTGCGGAGCGCTGGCGGTCGGCGCCGTCCCCGTCCAAGGGTTCACGCGAACGTGAACCCGCAGAGCTTGTTGGCACGCGCCGCGGCTCAACCCCCCGGTCAGTGACCGGGAGCTAAGCGTCTGCGGCGGAAAGGCCGTTTTGTGTCCGCGTTCGGCAGCTTGCCTGCGGCGTGCCGGGAGGCGATGATCGTGCCGCCGTAACCGCGCACACGCATCGTCGCCAACCACGAGACCAGCCATGCCCGAATTGAACTATCGCCACGGCGTTCCCCAGTTCACCTGGGAACAATACCAGACCGAGTTTGCCGATCGGCATCTGCTGCACGGCGTCATCTCCAAGTGGGCCCGCCAGACGCCCGACGAGGTTGCAATCGTCGAAGTCGACACGGGGCGCGAGTACACGTACCAGCAATTCGACCAAATTACGACCGCGCTGGCGATGAAACTGCTGCGGCTGGGGTTTCAGAAGGGCGATTTTCTCGCCACGTCCTTGCCGCTGTTGGCCGAACACATTTTCCTGGAGTACGCCTGCTTCAAGATCGGAGCGATTCATGCCCCGCTTGACCTCCGGCTCAAGGCGCCCGAGGTGATTCGTTCGTTGGGGCTGATACAAGCCAAGGGATTCGCCTTCTTGGGCCAAACGCCGGTGGCCGATTTTTCGGCGCTTGGCGCGGCGGTGCAACAGCACTGCCCATTCGTTCGACATTTCATTCAATTCAGTCCGCCGGAGCAGACCATTCCCGGCGCCGTCTCGGCACTCACATTAGCGGGGGAGGCCCTGGCCGAGGCCCAAGCGGCGCTGGCCAGCGGCGGCGGCGATCCGATCCTGAAACAGTACCAAGAGGCCGTGGCCGCGGTTCAAGAGACCGACGGCGCGCAAGTGATTTACACCACCGGCTCGACGGGGTTCCCCAAACCGGCGCTGCTGTCGCACCGCAATATCACGGTGCAGAACATGTGCCTGGCGGGCAGCTTCGACATGACCGACAAACCGCGGATGTTGGTCAACTTGCCGCCGTCGCACGTTGGCTGCCAAGCGGAGCAACTGATGACCACGCTGTTTAGCGGCGGAACGGCCATCGTGCTGCACATCTTCGACGCCGAGAAATCGCTGGCCGCCATTGGCAAGTACAAGGTCGACTGTTTTGGGCAGATACCGGCCATGTTCGCCATGCAGTGGCGGTTGCCCAATTACGCCACGTTCGACCTGTCCAGTTTGCGGTTTGCGCTGTACGGGGGGCAGCAGGTTTCGCGGCAGTTCCTCGAGCAGCTTTCTCGGATGGCTCCCCAGTTTGGCACGGGCCTGGGCCTAACCGAGTTGGCCGGGTTTGTCACCTACAGTCCGCTGGACGGCACGGTGGACGACCTGTTGGCCAGCGTGGGCTACGACATGCCGGTTACGCCGCTGACCATTCGCGCGCCGATGCGCGAAGACGGCACGGCGGGCGAGGAGTTGCCCGACGGCCAGCCGGGCGAGATCTGTTTCAGCGGACCGCAGGTATTTATCGGCTACGTGAACAACGAAGAGGCGTACCGACAGACCGTATCGCGCGATGGCGTCTGCTATACCGGCGACCTGGGCTACAAGACGGCGCAAGGGCTGATGTTCTCCGGCCGCTCGAAGCTGGTGATTAAGCCCAAAGGCTACCAAGTGCATCCGGCGCAGATCGAGAATCACTTCTGCTTGCTCAGCGACCGCGTTTCCGCCTGCGCGGCGGTGGGGCAGCCGCATGAGGTGTTCAGCGAGGCGGTGGTGTTGTTCGTGGAATCGAAGTCGGGGGCAACGGTGACTGTCGAACAATTGCAGGCGCACGCCCAAGACATCGCGGCCTACATGCGGCCGACGCACTACGTAATTCTGCCGCCCGGCCAATTGCCGCTCAACCGTGTGGCCAAAACCGATTATGTGTTGCTCAAGCAGTTGGCGGCCGAACAGGTCGAGATGCTTCGCGCCGCGGGGGGCTGGGACCGCGATTAGGAACGACCGAAGTCGCTACTATTTCGCAGGCACGGCTTCAAGTTTCAGATCGTCTAAGCCCAGTTCGCCCACGGCCCCCATCAGACCGATTCGCAAAACTGCCTCGCGCGTTTTGACCGGCACGCGGATTTTGGCGCGAAACGGCTGCCAATCGAATGTGCCGTTCCAGGGCCCCAGGCCATCTTCGCCGACGGTTTCTCGCTGCTCATCGTAAAATGTGAGATAGATCACCGGAAGTTGCTGCGCCCTCTGGCCGGGGCGAACGTTCTTGGCTGTGACCTGCGCCGACAGCTCGATTTCATGCACCTTTCGGCCGTCGATGCCTAGCCCCTGCAGCGCCTGACTGCCGCGTCCCGCCTGGCCGTTGGAGAACCGCAGGTATGTCTTCCCTTGTGGCGGGGCGGCGGTCTCGACGGCGACCTGCCGCTGATAGTGCCAACCAACCGGCGTTTTCGTGTCGGCGTCGAGCTCTTCAAATCCTCCGTTGAAAATCGCGGGGTGCGCCGGGTCGGGCATGATCTCGCGCTTCGCCTCAGCGGCGCCGGTCATGGGCACGAACAGCGTCGGCTCCAGCGCCTCGCGCTGGAGTTTGCCGTTGGACTTGCGCATCAGATACAGCGTTTGCCGGTAGCGCTCGCCCAGCGGAATCACCATCAGCCCGCCTTCGGCCAACTGCTCGACCAACGCCGGTGGGACGTTCTCGGGCGAACAAGTGACGATGATCTTGTCAAACGGGGCGTGCTCCGGCCAGCCTTGAAATCCATCGCCCACCTTGGTGAACACGTTTTCGTACTTGAGCCGCTTGAGCGTGCGAGCCGCTTTCTGGCCCAGTGCTTCGACAATTTCGATGCTATAGACGTCTTGAACCAGCGGGCTGAGTACGGCCGCCTGATAACCGCTGCCGGTGCCGATCTCGAGCACTCGGTCCGTCGGTTGTGGGTCGATCGATTCGGTCATAAAGGCCACGATGAACGGCGGCGAGATGGTTTGCCCTTTGCCGATTGGCAGCGCCATATCAAAGTAGGCGTTGGCCCGTTCCGCTGCGGGCATGAACTCGTGCCGAGGCGTGCTCCGCATGGCCTGGATCACCCGTGGATTTTTGACCCCGGCCGCAACGATTTCTCGGTCGACCATCTCGTTTCGCAATTGGTCGATGGCTCCTCGCGGAGCGACACGTAGCTGGGCGTGCGCAGAGCCTGCGGTGCAGACGGCAATGAAGGTCGCCAGCGAAAGCGTGCGGCAGGCGAGGGTCGCTGTCGCCAGGCGACAGAATGCATGGCTTGGCTGCATGTCGTCGAAAGCCTCCCTGTGAACGCACCGTGTTCCATCCACGGACGCCATTTTATCGGCGCTGGACGGTTGAGGCGATGGCCGTCAAGCGCGCAGTGGGTCAGGCCGTGGGCTGCTTCTCGGACGGTACTTCCATGGGTGGGGATGGCTACTGCGAGTCTGCAAGGTCGGCGGCCGAGGAAAGCGGGGCCTGTTCGGCGCCGGCGGGCGAGGCCGCCTGTTCGGTGACCGTTTCGGCCAGCTTTGGAACCGAAGGCGGCGCCTGTTTGGCATTCAAATTCTTCAGGAGGCGCACCGCGACCATCGTTCGCACCAGCATCACAATCATCAGGAACACGCAGGCGACGGCTGCGTAAATGCTCAGTGCGGGCCCAAACGGGTCGTAGATCAAGATGAAATTGGCGCCCACGCCGGCCGACGTCGCCAAGAACAACGTCTCGCCGATGCCGAACATCGCCTTGCGCCGCCGAAACTTGCCCAGGGCGGCCTCGGCCGACTGATTGGCCACTTCGCGAAATGCATTCAAGTCGGCCTGCTTCTCCGGAGCGGCAACGCGGGTATACTCGCGCACCGGCTGCGGCGGAAGTTCCGGACGGGTCGATGGCCGCTTGCTGCTCCCTGGCGTAGCGGGCGCGGGCGTCGCGCTCGTCTGATTCGTAGCGCTGCTGGGCACGGCCATTGACGCGGCGCTGTTGTGACCTAGCAGACGGGCCATATACGCCTGCACGGCAGCGTCGTGGTCTTCTTCCCGGTCTTCGTGCGGCTGCGGCGGGGCCTTGGCTGCTGACCGTGCCGAATGGGTTGTCGCGGCACGAGCGATGGTGGAGGGAGGCTGCATCGTGGCGGTGGTCGGTTCCTCGTCTTTGGGCAGCGCTCCCATCCGGCGCAAAAGGTCGCGCAGATCCTCTTGTTTCTCTTCCTGAACCTCGGCTACTACCGGCGCCGCGGCCTCGTCGTCGACGTCGATCGATGCGCGCTCCTGGGACGCATCGCTCGAAAACATCGCCAGCAATCGGCCATCGGCGCTTGGCTCGGCATGATCCAATTCGTTCGACGAGTCGCCGTCGGCTGGTTCATGGGACAGCAGCGAGGGCAGGTCGTCGTCGCGGGACGCCTGCCCGTCCCCCGACAATTGACCGGCCACGGCGTGCTCGAGCGGTTGCGCTTCACGCGATCGTCGCATGTGTTCTTCGAGTTCTTCGCGCTGCCGCTTCACGGCCGCTGCTTCGGCCTCCAGTTCGGCCTGGGCCTGTTGGAACTTTAGTGTCTGTTTAACCAGTTGCGACCTTTCCTTTTTCAATTGCTCGGCCTGAGCTTCGGACTGCCGTTGCTGCTCCTCGAGTTGCTGTCGCAGCGCCTCGAGCTCCAGGTCGCGCTGGTCGAGTAGTAAGGTCCGTTCGGCGAGCCTTGTGGCGTCCTCGGCCGTTTCCTCGCCGGCCGGCAGGGGCTGGTTGTTCTGATCGCCCTCCGCCGCCTCGCGGCGATCCAGCTCGGCTTGCCGTTCGTTCAGTTCCGCCGTCAGTGCCAGCAGCTCACGCTCGCGCCCAGAGATTCGGCTCAATTCCTCGGCCAACAGGGCCTGCGTTTGCCGCCGGCTGTCTTCAACCGCCTGCAATTCGGCGTTCAACCGCGCCTGGAGCTCCGAGGTCTGGGCCGCTGCCTCCTCGTCGCCGGCTTCCGGTTGTCGCTCGGCCGCAACGGGCGGTGATTCGACCGTGACCGAGTCGCGGACGGCTCGTTCGCGGGCGTCTAGGGTCGCTTGCTGTTCGCGGAGTTCTTCGGCGTGGCGATCGAGCTCTTCGGCGCGCTCCTGTAGGCGTCGCTGAGCAAGTTCGTGTTCGCCACGAACGGCCTGGCACTGTTGTTCCCAACTCGAGCGTTGCCGTTCGAATAGCTGGACCTGTTCCAAGAGGATGGCCGCCTGACGGTCCAACTCCTCGCTCGTCTGGTTGACTTGAGTTGGCGACTCGCAACCGCGGTCGACCGCTTCTCGGCTCGGCGCATCGTCGCCGAAGCCGGCCTCGCTATCGCGAGCTTGCTGAGTTTCGTAGCGCTGCCGTTCGCACTCCAACGACTCGACCAGCGTCTGCAAGCGGACCAATTCCTGGCGCAAAGGCTCGCTTGGGGCCTGCAAATCGGCCGCGGCCTGGCCGCGTTGAGCGGCTTCCGCTTGCCAGGCCGCCTGGTCGGCCTCGAGTCGCTCTCGGTCGCTACGCAGTCGCTCGAATTGCCGGTGCAACTCGAAGAGCTCGTTCTCGACGCTGGCGGCCTGGGCGGAAACCAGTCGCTGCTGAGATTCCAACGTGTTCCGCTGACGTTCAAGGTCGGCCGCATCGTGGCCGATCTGCGCGAGGTTGGATTCTTGGTCGGTAACCTTGGCGACGTCGTAGCCCAGGTCGACGACCTCGAACTCCCAGGGGCCGAAACTCAGCCGGTCGCCCACCGACAACGCGGCGTCGTGAAACGCGCGGCCGTTGAAGCGCGTGGTCTGCGAACAACTGCGAACGATCGTCCGCTGGGCGCCGCGGACAATCAGGCAGTGTACGGGCTCGACCGCTGGGGCTCGCAGTCGTAGCGTGCAATGCGCTCCCGAGCCGATCGTGCACTTGCGCGAATGCAGGCGCAGCTCCGGTCGATCGTCGCCGCAGTAGCGCAGCGTCAGATCGCCGAGTGGGCTGGCGATGGAAGGATCAGCGGCAGTAACCATGTTCGGCTCCGGCGCCAGGGCGCCTGCGGCGAATTCCGCAAGGCGTTGCGGCGCGATACGTTGTGTCTGGCGCGGCGTTTGCCGGGCGAACGCGCCTGGGCGGCGCAGCGCGGGCGCCGCTTGGCGGGCCAAGATTTCAGCTATGCGGATGTAGCTTATGGTGGGGCTGGGGTCAAAACGTGCCGGCGACAATTGTCCTACAATCGTCAGAGTCGATACCGGCAGCGTCCGTCTATCGACGGGGGGAGCCGTTTTCTGCGATGATTTCACATTTTGGGCAGCGCCGGTTCCGGGGCTGGTCCCACTGCGTAAAATGCGATCGGGCGGCAAGGACGCTCTCGACCGTCGTCCCAGTGAGTTAGAACATCGATGCAGATCTTGGAGCGACTTGCCGGAAAGCAGGCCTCGTCTGCCATTGGCGGGACGGACCAACGGTTCGCCGTCCGTTGCCGGTGCGGCCGGGTCTCCGAGGGAGTGCGCCAACCGAAGCCGCAGGTCGTCATCTGTTCCGGCTGCCAAGAACCGTTGTTCGTCATGTCGCAAAGCGCGCTGCCGCGCCCGACCGGACTCGACAGCGATTCCAAGCGCGGTCGGCGCAAGATTCGGCCGAGCGCGTCGGCCGAGTCCGAACGAACCGCTGCTCCGCCGGTCTGGCGGTTGCGCCCGCAAGTGGCCCTGGCCGCCGTCGCGTTGTTGGTCGGCGCCACGACTTACTGGGGCTGGCACGCGCAACGTCGCGCCAGGTTCTCGGCAGAACTAGAATCGGCAATGACCGACGGCAGGCAGGCACTGGCCAAGGGCGACCTGTTGACGGCCAGCCAGCGGTTGGAGGTTGCCGACCGGGCGGCCCGAGGTCTGGGGCTAACCACGTCGACCGAGCGTCGGGCGGTCAACCTATTCGCCGAAGCGCAGATTTGGCTCGATCTGTCGCCGAGATCCATGGAAGATTTTTTTCTGGCGCGGGCGCGGCGGGCCACGCCTTGGGACGCCTCGAGCGCCGAGTTTGAGTTTGCCCAAGATTATCGTGGACGAACGCTGATCGTCGATGGCTGGGTGACGCGAACCGAGCGCTGGGTGACACCCCCGCCAGGCAATCGGCGTCATAAGGTCGATGCTCCGCAGCCGAAGCAGACGTTTGTGCCAGTGCTCGACTGGGGCCTGGCCGGGGAGACGTATCGAGCCGAGCTGGACCTGCGGCACATCTCGCGGTTGGATCACTTGCCGCCGCGGGAGTCCGCTCGTGTCGTCTTCGGCGTCACCATCGCCGGCTTGCAGCGGGCCAGCGACGATCCACAGAAGTGGTTGATTCAGGTCGAACCAGACAGCCTGGTGCTGCTGACCGTTGAAGAGCCGCTCTTGCGCAGCGGCTGGCCCGAGCACGACGATGATCTGGCGGACGTGCTTTCGCGGCAGCGGGCCGCCGTGGAGCGCGTGCCATGAAACGCTGGTGTCAACGCCGACGGACACCCTTGGGGCCAGTTGGTTGTCTGGCGGCAGCTTTTGCGCTTGCCGCCTGGCTGCCGCATCCGGCCGCCGCGGAGTCGCTGGAAGTTCACGAGTTGGAGTCGCAGCTTGCAAAGTACGATGGTCGGCAATTGACCGTCGTCGGGCGCTTCAAAAGCGCCAACGCACAGCGAATGCTGCTGGTCGATTCGCAGATCGAATTCCGCCTGAGCAAAACGGCGGGGCGTGTTCGCTCATCTTTCAAGAATGTCGAGGTGACCGGGCGTTTGAGCCAGGACGGCAAGCAGTGGACGCTGGCGGTCGAGCACGTGGCCGCCGCGCCGGGCGAGGCCGAAACTTTCGCCGATCGGCGGAAGGCTATCTTGCCAGGCGATTTTCGGCGGCTGTACGACCTGTGCGCCTGGCTGCGCAGACGGGCTGGCTGGTACCACGATGACGTCCTGGCCCGGTTGGCGGCCGAGCACTATCGACACGCGTTCGCCTGGGAAGAGGAGGCCTTGGCCAAGGCCGACGATCCCTCGCGGTTGCTCGATTTGGCCGCCCGCGGAGCGCAGTTGGGGCTCGAAGCGGCCGAGTGCGACCGAATTCGACACCGCGCGCTGTGGATCAGGCTGCGGCAAACACCGTCGGACGCCGAACCCGAACTGCGCCGGCTGGCCATGGAGATCGCCGCCACCTGGCCGAGGGCCGCCGATGCCGGCGCCGCCTGGACCGCAGAAGAGGAGGCCGTCGTGGCCACCTACATGGTGGATCCCTTGGCGTCTTATGCGCAGGCGGACGCGCAACGGCGGCCCCTGTTGCAGCGGGCGCAATGGGTCGAGGTCATGGGCCGAGCACTGGAGGCCGCCGCCCGTAGCGACGCGGCAAGGTTGGCCGAACTGGCCCTGGAAGCCGAAAAAAGTCTGCCCGAGCGGCCCGATTGGAATCGTCGCCTACGGCTCCAAGAGGCGCGCCGCCTGGCCCGAACTCCGCAAGATCTGACGCGCGGCAAGGCCGTTGCGTTGCATCACGAGCTCACCTCGCTGGGGCAACCCGATGAGGCCAAGCGATTGTTGTCGCAATGGCTAGGTCAGGCGCGCCGCAAGCTCGACGCCGACGACGCCGAAGGCCACGCCCAATTGGCGGCCAACTACCTCGAACTCTTGGACGACAACGACACTGCCGCCCAGTTGTATCAACTGGCTTTACGCGCGGCGCCAGAATTTGCCGAAGCGGAGGCGGCCCTACAAATGCTCGGCTACCGACGCGTGGCGGGCGCTTGGCAAAAGGCCGTCAAATCGACGGATGATGAAGCCGACTCGCGGCAGCCCGAGCCGCGCGGCGTTCAGCCAGGCGATACCGAACAGGAAGTGGTGCGCCGCCTGCGGCAGCCCGACCGGATCACGCGGACCTTGAGCGCCGGTTATTTGTCGGAGTTATGGATCTACGACGGCCCGCCGCGGCTGTACATTTATCTTAAACGCGGCCCCGGCTCGGCCACCGCTCGAGTCGTGACGTTGGCGGCCCCGTAACGGGCCGACGCCCGACAGTTATCCTCCGTCGTTCTCCGCGCGGCTCTCGGTGAGGTCGAAGCCACGAGAATTCTCCGTGCCAAAGTCTGCGGCCTTTGGTCCTGCGCTGACGGGCGGTTCGGTCACAGGGCGCACTTCCCCAGTCGCGGCCGGCGCCTGCTGCGGTTCGGCCACCTGGGGCACTCCCGCCTCGTCCTTCGAAAGCGAAGGCAGTACCCTCGGCCGGTCGTCCTCTAGATATACCTCGTCCAATTCGCGGTTGTCGGTGTGCAATCGGAGGAGCAAGTAGATGGCGGTCGACGCCGTCCAGAAATAGCTGAATGCGAAACCGAGCGCCAACAGCTTTACTCCCGCCACCCAAAACGTCAGGGCGCCGACGCCGAAGCCTCGGGCCGTAAGCGCCTGGCTGGAGTGAGCTGCGGCAGCCGCAGCGTTGTCGCTGGCGGTCGGGCCGGCGGCCGGCAGAGGCCAGGTGATCATCACCGCTTGGTGCGGAACGTCAGCCGCCAAGTCGGCCATTCGCTGTGCGCCGGCGGCCCAACTGGCGGCCCAAACCGTCAGGTACACCGCCGCCGCTGCGAACCCCGCCACCAGCAGCCAACCGAGCGCGCCGTACAACATGGCCAGCACGGCGTAGGTCAGATAGTGCAGCGGTCGCTGATAGACGTAGGCGTACATTCGGCCAATGGCGTCGAACGCATCGGCCCGCTCGACGCCGACCGCCGCCCAGAGCAGAGGCCAACCGAACAGCAGGCCCAGCATCACCACTGCCGCCACAAAACCACCCACCAGCGCCAGCGGCCAAAACACCGCCAACCCCGCCAGGCCAGCGTCGCTGCGGGCCAGCCAACTGACCAGCGAAATGCCTCCCACCACTGCCGCCACCAGAAACAGCGGCGCCAGCGGCGCCCAGACGAAGGCGGTCCACCGCCCCGCTGCGAACTTCAGCGCCGCGGCCATGCCGATTCGCTGACGTCGCGTCAGTTGCACCGCGGCAATTCGACAGATCGCTCCGCCGAACAGTCCCCACACGACGATGGTCCAGACGGCGCAGGTGGACAAGAGCGCCACGGAAGAAACGTTCAGGTTGCCGTCGAACAGTTGCCGCACCGGGCGGCTCAAGAAAACCCAGGCGTCGAGTAGCGGGTTCTTCGCCAGCCAGGCGACATCACGCGGACCGAGCAACCCCTCCATGCCCAGGCTTGCCGCGGTGCGATCGACCCACGATGCGACGCCGACCGCGCCGGGCGCCGCCTGGGCGGGCGCTTGTTCCGCCAGCGCCTCGTCGGCCCAAGGGGCGACGTTCAATTGCTGGATCACCTGCGCCGTTTGTGGATCGCCCGAAAAGACCAACGCCAGACCGCGCCAGCCCGCTACGGTGGTCAACAGCGCTGCGGCGGCCAACAGCAATTTGGGAATTTCGCGGGCCAGCTTGACGGTGGCCAGCAGTAGGAGGCCGGGAAAAACCTCGGGCCAGACCACGTCTCGCAGTCGGCTGGGGGTGTCGGGCGTCGTTGGCTTGTTCACGGAGCTGAGCTGCCTTTCGCGCTGCTCGCGGTCGGGCCGATGGGTAGGGAAAAGGGCCGGCCTGTCGTCAAATACCTTAGCCCGCAGGCGGTTGCAGGAAAAGGCTAGTCGAGCGCGTGCACAGCGCCGCGCGGCCTTACTAGTGGTTTTCCCGCCGATGGAATTGTCCTAGTCTGAAAGAAGCGTGCCATACACCCCCGCCGAGTCGCTCCGAGTCGGCGATACATGCGGCCGCGATACAAGCGTTCCGGCGGATTGGGCAAATCACGTGCCGATGGGTGTAAACATCGATTGCAACGGCACTTGTGGATTGGCCAACAGATTTTTTCTCGATCATTTGGCCGCTCGCTATAATGTGGCCCAACTTCGGGGCGACGAACCGCGTCGCCGCTTTTCTTCTCGATCGAGCGTGGGTTTGAAGAACCGCGACGATGCAACCTTGTAAATTGGCGTGCATCTACCAATCCGGGCAGGTATGCCCGGCTGTTTGCGCTCGAAGTCATTGGTCGGCGCAAGGTTAATTCCGGCGCCGGAATATGGAATGAATCCGCAAGAGCAAGCCCAGGAACCCGCAGACGCTCGCGCCGCAGCAACACCAATCGACTCGACGACTCAATTGGTGTCAGACATCCTGGCTGAAGAAAGCGTCGTCGAATCCACCCCACAAACGGAGCAGGAATCGACTCTGGCCGACCGGGCCAAGACGCTGCTTATCGGTCGTCCGCGCGACTTGAGCGACCCTGCGCTGTTCAAACACGTCTCGTTGGTGGCTTTCTTGGCCTGGGTGGGTCTGGGGGCCGATGGCCTATCCAGTTCCTGTTACGGGCCTGCCGAGGCGTTTCACAACCTGATGCCGGGGGGCGCCGACCACACCTACCTGGCGGTCTTTCTGGCCCTGGCCACGATTGGCACGGTTTGGATCATTTCCAGTTGCTATAGCCACATCATCGAAGAGTTTCCAGCCGGGGGCGGCGGTTATCTGGTCGCCTCAAAATTGCTCGGCCGCCACGCCGGCGTGATTTCAGGGAGCGCGCTCTTGGTCGATTATGTGTTGACCATTACGGTTTCCATTTCCGCTGCGGGAGACGCGCTGTTTGGGCTGTTGGGGAGCGAATCGGAGGGCTGGAAATTGACCGCCGAAATCGCCGCGGTGCTGTTTCTGATGCTTCTAAATCTGCGCGGCGTCACGGCAACCGTGCTGGTGATGCTGCCCATCTTCATTCTGTTTCTGGTGACGCATGCGATCTTGATCTTTGGGGCTGTGCTGTTGAATTTGAGTTCATTGGAGCACGTAGCCCAGGGAGTACGTGACGGCTGGCGGGCCGATGTGGCCCACCCCGATATCGGCGTCTTCGGCGCCCTGGGACTGTTGCTGTACGCCTATTCGTTCGGGGCCGGCACGTACACAGGAATTGAGGCGGTCTCGAACAGCATGCCAGTTATGCGCGAACCTCGCGTAGCCACGGGCAAGCGGACCATGGTGTATATGGCGCTGTCGCTGGCGCTTACCGCCGGAGGATTGATTCTGGCCTACCTTCTGCTGGACATCCGGCCGCTGGAGGGCAAAACGATGAACCAGGGGCTGACCGAGGTGTTTCTGGATCGGTTAGCAGTTCCGCACCCGTTTAGCGGCGCCTTTCTGTGGGCGACCATGCTTTCCGAAGGCGCTCTGCTCTTGGTGGCCGCCCAGGCCGGTTTTATCGATGGGCCGCGGATTCTCGCCAGCATGGCCCGCGACAACTGGGCCCCGCATTGGTTCGCCAACCTGTCGGAGCGCCTGACGACGCACAACGGCATCCTGCTCATGGGCGCCGCGGCCTTGGCGGCTTTGGTTTACACCGAGGGGAACGTGGCGGCATTGGTAGTGATGTATTCGATCAACGTGTTCTTGACGTTCTCGTTGTCCATGCTGGGCATGGTCCGCCATTGGTGGCAACATCGGGGCCGACAACTGCTGTGGCGCCGACGATTGGCTCAATTTGGGGTCGGCGCGGCGTTGTGCGTCACCATCCTTTTCATCACCGTGTATGAAAAGTTTTTCAGCGGTGGCTGGCTCACCTTGGGGGTGACCGGCATGTGCGTCGGGCTGTGCGTTTCCATCCGCGGTTACTACGACCGTGTGCATGTGCGCGTGCGACAGCTCGACGACACGCTCGGGCAGATTTCACTCCTCGATC
>CAYWTU010000020.1:0-14872 GCA_964461275.1 uncultured Pirellulales bacterium
GTAGCCGGGCCAGGCCTCGGGCTTGGGGATGATGCCGCGCAGATAGCGCCGTGGCTGCGTGGCGGCCACCACGGCGGCCTGGCCGTTGTTGACCAAAAGTTGCGGCGAGCTGTGTTCGCGGTAGTCGGACCGCCGCCTCAGCTCGGCCAGCAACAGGGCCGCGTCTTCTTTTTCAATAACCCAGGCCTGCACGCCCGATGACTCCACGGCCACAGGCTTGAGGTACTGCAGGGCTTTGGCCCGCCAATTGGGGTTCGACAGCGACGCCACCCGAACCGCGAAGGCGTGCAGTTCGGCCTCGCTGCTCACGAACCGGTCTACGACCTGTCCGACGCTCTGGTGCATCTGCGGGGTGTGATAGACGCGCAGCGTCCGCTGATTGGCCGAGAGGAACCCCAGCGGTTCACCGTGCCAGGCTTCGTAGCCGGTCTCGCGCAAGATCCAGTCGATCAGCGCTTGCTCGGGACGGGCGGTATTGGCCACGCGGCCGGTGTAGGGGCTGATGTCGTATTCGCGGTAGATTTGCCCGCCGTCATTGGGCAATGCGCCATTGCCGGTCGAAACGCGGGCGATGGGGCCTCGGTTTTCGGGCGTCATCGACTTGAGCGGCTCAATCGGCGCCACGTTCTGTTCGGGGAGCTTGGCGGCAGACGCATCGGGCGCGGCGCCTGCCGGGGGGGCGCTTTGAGCCTGGACCGGCGCGGCCAAAGCCAGCAGTAAAGCCCATAGGGGCGACACCTTGCGACGCATGTAAGTCTCTCCCGACGGGGCGAGGAAAAATGGCCGCGAAGTATAGAAAGGGGCCGCTCGCAGGGGCAAGGTCGGTTCGCCGGTGCTAGCAAGCCGGCACGATTTGGCCTTGTCACCGTGTAGGCGGATGACAACCATGCCGCGGCTCGCGCCCATTTTTCACACACTTGCGCACCGATGCCGCACGTCGCCCAATACCGATGGCCGCTCTTGGCGCTGGCGCTGGCCGCTGGCGGTTGCGCGGGGTTTCGCGATCCTCCCTCGCCCCCGCCCTCCAACCCGGCCGTTTTTCCGCTCATCAATCAGGATCTGTTCTGGGACCAGCTGGTGGACGTGGTGGACGATTATTTTCAGATTGACCGAGAAGACCGTGTGCGGTTGGTGGGCGACGTGTTGACCGAAGGCCGCATTGACACCTTTCCGCAGGTTGGAGCGACCGTTTTCGAGCCCTGGCTGCACGATACGGCCGACGGCTATGAGCGGCTGGAGAGCACGTTGCAAACCATTCGCCGCCGGGCCGTGGTCCGCGTGGCGCCGTCGCCAGAAGGCTACGAAGTGGATGTGCAGGTGTACAAGGAATTGGAGGACTTACCGCAGCCGGAGCGGGCCAGCGCCGGCGCCGCCGCGTTTCGCAATGACGCCTCGCCCAAACGGTTCAGTGAACCGGTCGGGGGTCAACAAGCCGCCATGGGGTGGATTGGGCTGGGACGCGACGCCGTTTTAGAGCAAGAAATCCTCTGGCATTTGCAGACGCAGCTACAAACACTGCAAGGCAAGCGGTGATGAGGACCGGTGCCGGCTGTCAATACGGTTAACCGCGAACCCACGGCTGGGACTCTGGATTTCGTAGTCGCGTCCGCCATCTCCGCAGATTTCACAACCGGTTGCAACGAACCGCTTCACCGGAGATGATCCACGACGGGGGTGAAACCGCGCCATGCGTGAGTCACAGCGTACCGCAGAACAGCCTGGGACGCCGCACGGGGACAAGTCATGCAACTGACGCGATCGGTGAGTTACGCCGTAGGGATTCTGCTGCGCCTAGCGGATCAAAGGCATGGTGGGGCGATGACCGCCGCCCAGATCAGCAAAGGCTGTAAGTTTCCGCCCCGATTTCTCTATCGCGTGCTCCGGCGTCTGGTCGACGCCAAGCTCATTCGCGGGGTTTCGGGGCCCGGCGGCGGATATTCGCTGGCCCGCGCTGCCGCCAAGATCACGCTGTTGGACATCGTGCGGGCGGTCGACTGCGTGCAGCGACCGGCCAACCTACCGGCTGCGTCGAGCAAGCATCGCGCGGCCGTAAAAAAGATCAATGCCCTGTGCCGCCGATCACATCGGCAATTCTGCCGACAAATGGCCGGTTTGACGCTGGCCAAACTGGTAAAGCGGTGAATGCGCGCGGTAATGGGCACAACGACGGCTGGGCAAGCCGGCCCGAAGGTTTCCATCACCGCGGCCGGCGCTACGGCAATTCACGAACCCGCAAATTGCGAAATTCGACGGGCGCCCCTTCTGATTCCAGGCACAGGTAGCCCGTCGCCGGATCGCAGCCAGTGCCGCCGGAGACTTCGGCGCCGTTGACCCACAACCGCACCTCACCGTTGATCGCCCGCACATAATAGTGATTCCACTCGCCGCGCCCCTTGCTGCGCTGCTGGCTGGGGAAACTGCGCTTGCCGTCGGGAGCCACCGGCGGGAACGGCTTCATGTCGCTCTTGCCCACCGGAAACACGTCGCCGTGGCAGGTGAACCAGTCGGCCTTCTTGCCCGACTGTTTTTCGTACTGCGCCTTATAGCCCAGGTCGAGCACCTGCACCTCGATGCCGTGCGGCAGGCCCGGCCCCTTGAGCGCCGCGAGAGACTCCTCGATGGTCCACAAAAAGATGCCAGAGTTGCCGGCGTCTTGCAGGTGCCGCCACTCGGCCACCAGCTCAAAGTTCTTGAACTCCTGCTTGGATCGCGTCACGCCGACCGGCTGGCCCGTGCAGTGCAGTACGCCGTCTTGCCATTTCCAGGTGTCGGAAGCGCAGTTGACGTTGACGAAGTCGGCCTCGCCAAGCGCCCGCCAGCCGGGCCCCGTGCCGTCGATTTGGGCCGCCGGCAAGGCCGGCTCAGCGGCGCGAAGCGAAGTGCAAAGCACGGCCAAGGGAAGCAGGGCAAGCGTGGCATGTCGCATGGCGAGTCCTTGTATGGTCGGGGGGAAATCGGCTGT
Organism: uncultured Pirellulales bacterium; assembly: GCA_964461275.1. Lineage (GTDB taxonomy): Bacteria > Planctomycetota > Planctomycetia > Pirellulales > CAYNRE01 > CAYWTU01. The sequence goes on from CAYWTU010000020.1 coordinate 2,963, forward strand.
ACCCGCCGCGGGGCGATTACAGCGGCGGCTGCAAGCCGCGGTAACTAAGGTCAAGTAGGTCCATCGGGTGGGCGATCCACAGCGGCTGGCCCTGTGAGCGGGCCTCGCGGGCGATTTGCAATAGGCAACCGGCGTTGCCCGTCAGAACCGCGCGGGCGCCGGTGCGGAGAATGTTTTCCAGTTTGCGCCGGCTCAACCGGCCGGCCATCTCCGGCTCGGTCAGGTTGTAGGTCCCTGCTGCGCCGCAGCAAAGCTCCGTTTCAGGAAGGTCGACCAACTTCAGGCCCGGCACCTGGGACAGCAGATTTCGCGGCGCCTCGCGGATTTTTTGCGCGTGGCCCAGGTGACAGGCGTCGTGATACGTGGCGGTAAGGTGGATCTTGCCGGTGGGCGGTCTGAGGCCCAACTGGTCCAGGAACTCGTGGACGTCTTTGACCTTGGCCGCTAGCGCCGCGCGACGGGACTGTGCCTGGTCGTGCCAATGGTGGCCGTAGTCCTTTAACATCGCCCCGCAGCCCGCCACGTTGACAATCACGGCGTCGATGTCGTCAGAGTTAAATGCCGCTAGATTCGCGTCGGCCAACTCTCGGGCCGGGTCGGCGGCGCCGCTGTGAAAATGAATCGCCCCACAACAAACTTGCGTCCGCGGCACGACTACTTCGCAGCCGTTCTGCTGCAAAACCCGGGCGGTCGCCCAGTGGGTGTGCCGAAAGATCACGTCGCCCACGCAGCCCGTGAACAGCGCCACCCGGGCCCGGCGCGGGCCGATCGCCGGCAACAACTCGGGCAACTGCGGTTCGGCGGCCCGGGGCGGCGGGAGCATCTGCACCAACTGTTTGAGCCGCGCCGGCAACAGGTTCAATAGCCCGACCGACTCGGCTAGTCGCACCAGTCCCAATCGCTGCGCAACGCGAGCCGGCTGGAGCAGCAGCCGCATCCGCCCGGGCTTGGGAAAGACGCCGAACAAGACGAGCCTATGAAACCAATCGGCCGATTTCTTGGGGCCCGGGGAGGCGTTCTCCATGGCCACGCGAAATGGCTCGATCAGCTTGCCGTACTGCACGCCCGACGGACAGGCGGTTTCGCAGGCCCGACAGTCGAGGCACAATTCCAGGTGCCGCCGCACCTCGTGCGTCAGCTCAAGCCGATTATCCGTAACCGCCCGCATCAGATAGATGCGTCCACGCGGGCTGTCGTTTTCGTTCCCCGTTTCCACGTAGGTCGGACAGGCCGACGTGCAGAGTCCGCAATGGACGCAATCCAGGAAGTAGTTGTATCCGATCTGCGCGCCGGGGCTGGGGTGCGGCTCGTGGCCGGAAACCTTCGGCGCTTCGGAACGAACGATGGCAAATGGGTTGGTCATTCGTCAGTACACAAACCGCCCGGAATTGAGAATTCCGCGCGGGTCGAATTGTTGTTTTACCTTGACCATCAGCGGAGCGCTCGGGCCCAATAACCCCCACACCGCCTGCCGTGTCAGGTCGCCGAGCCCTTGGCTTCTGAGGACGGTGACGTGGCCGCCGCTGGCGGCGGCGGCCGGCTGTATTTGCCGTACTAAAAGTGCCGTGACGTCGGCGGTGGCAAAGCGACCAAAGCGAACGTAAAGTTGGCCGTTTCCGGCGGCGGCCGAGATCGACGCTTCGCGGTCCAGTCCGTGCAGCGTCTCGCACAGTTGTATCACCTTGCTGGGGAGGACGCCCATTTTCAGCGTCAACAGCGATTCTTGACAGGGAAACTCGGCCATCCGCTTCCAGAGCGCGTCGGTGTGTTGCGCGGGCACAGGCTCGACGGCCGCCATGCCCTGCCACTCGCTGGCCAGTCGCGCGAGCTGCCAGCGGACCTCGACATCGGTCCCCTCGAATCCCAACGCCAAGCGGCCCAGGGCGCCTCGTTCCAGCGGCGGCAGCGCCGGGTCGTCGGACCAGGCCGGACCGGTGAGCAGTTGCACCGCCGTGGGCGTCGTCTGCGACCGCACAAGTGCCTCCAGCAACGACTCGGCCGCGGCCCAGGTGGTGAACTCGCACGACGCGAGCCGCGAAGCCTCGGGGAGCGGCTTGAGCTTCAGCGTCACCTGTGTCATCACCGCCAACGTGCCAAACGAACCGACCAACAATTTACAGAAATCGTAACCCGCCACGTTTTTCACCACGCGGCCGCCGGCCTTAAACGGCACGCCGCGGCCGTCGACTGCGCTGATGCCGATGACGTAATCGCGGGCGGTTCCAAAGCCGTAGCGGCGCGGTCCGGAGAAGTTTGTCGCCAACAGGCCGCCCAGCGTGGCGGCGCTGGCCTGCGCCGCCTCGACCGGAAACCATTGCCGTTCGGTCCGCAGCGTTTCGGCAAGCTGGCCTAGCGTGACGCCTGCCTCGACGGTGATCGTCATATCGCGCGCCGGGTAATCGATCACGCGATTCAGGCCGGTCACGGCCAAACCGGTTCCTGGCCGCGACCCCGCCAGGCCCTGGTCCAAGCTCGTGCCGCCGCCAACCGGATACAATGCCCCGCCATCGGCGTACGCCTGGCGCACGGCGTCGGCCAATTCGGCCGCCGTGGCGGGCGTCAGCGTATCGGACAGCGGCAGCTCGGCGATTGACGACACAAGAACTCCTGATTTTAGCCGTTGCGAATCACGGCCGTCTCGAATTACAGCGCCGCGCGGCGGGCCGGAGCGTGTTGCTCCACGCCGCACCCGCCGGCGGTCGGCAACATTTTTCCCGGACTCAATCGGTCGTGAGGGTTGAAAGCCAGCCGAACGCGGTTCATCACTTCCAGGTCCTCGGGCGCGAACAGCTTGTGCATCAGGCTGATTTTTTCCACGCCGATGCCGTGCTCGCCCGTGACGCTGCCGCCCAGTTCAATGCACGCTTCTAGAATCTCCTCACTGGCGTCGAGCACCCGCCTCACCTGTGCCGCGTCGCGCTCGTCGAACAACAGAATGGGGTGCATGTTGCCGTCGCCGGCGTGGAACACGTTCACGATCCGAACGTCGTACTTCTGGCCAATGGCGTAAATCCGTTTGAGCATCTCAGGCAACTTGGTGCGCGGCACCACGCCGTCCTGCGTGCAGTAACTGGGGCTAAGCCGACCCACGGCGCCAAAGGCCTGTTTGCGGCACTTCCACAGCAGTTGTCGGTCCTGGGCCGTCTTCGCCTGCCGCACCTCGCGGGCATGGTTGCGCATGCATATTTCACTGACCTGGTCGCGTTGTTCGTCGAGCCCCGCTTCCAATCCGTCGACCTCAATCAGCAAGATCGCCTGCGCATCGAGCGGAAAACCAAAGTGAAAGGCGGCCTCGACGGCCGTCAGGATCCCCTGGTCCATCATCTCCAATGCCGCCGGAACAATGCCCGCGGCTATGATGTCGCTAATCGCCAGCGTGGCGTCTTCGACCGATTCAAACACCCCCAACATCGTCCGCCAGCCCTGCGGATCGCGGGTAATGCGGACCCAAACCTTGGTCACAATGGCCAGTGTCCCCTCGCTGCCCACCACCAGGCCGGTCAAGTCCAAACCGGGACCGTCCTCGACGGGGCCGCCGATGATCGTCACACTGCCGTCGGCCAGCACCGCTTCCACGCCCAACACATGGTTGACCGTCACGCCGTATTTGAGCGTATGCGGGCCGCCCGAGTTAGTCGCCACATTGCCGCCGATGGTGCAGGCGCCCTGGCTCGACGGGTCGGGAGCGTAATGGTAGCCAGAGCCCTTAAGCCGCTGCGTCAGCCAGACGTTGACCACCCCGGGCTGCACGACGGCATAGCGGTCGCGAAGATTGATTTCCAGAATCTCTTTCATCCGCGTGAGTACGATCATCACGCCACCGCCGACGCTCAAACAGCCGCCGGCAAGGCTCGTGCCGGCGCCGCGCGGCACGAACGGAGCGCCGTGACGATTGGCAATTTTCACCACCTCGGCCACCTCCTCGGTGGTGCGGGGAAAGACAGCCACGTCGGGACAATTCTTCTCAATCACAAACCCGTCGCACTCGTAAACCATCAACTCGGCGTGCGCCGCCAAGACGCCCTCCACGCCCAACAGCGCGGTCAGGTCGTGGATCAAGGCGGATGTCTGTGCGACGGCGGTGGTCATGGGCGCCAGGACGTGAGGCGTGTTCGTTGGTTGTTGATCGATTGGCGCGCCAAATGCAGGGCTCTCGACCGTCGTTGAAAGAGGGCTGATTATAACTGCACTTCGGCGCCGCGGTAGGCGTGGGGGGCTCCGCTGGATCACTTGCAAGCCGCCGTAAGTCTCATTATGGCAAAGTTTTACAGCCGATCGCGGTTCGCCTGTTCGGTGCTCGCCGCCGCCGTTAGACTACCGCCCCCTCATTGCCGCGCTACGAACGGCCGGATCGCAACCGCGGTCCGCAAAACTGCGACTGCGCTGCCTGATCCATTTTGACTGCCATGAACGATTCTTGGCCGTTCCCTCATCGAAGGCTACTACCAGTAGTCCTAACGGCACTGCTGGCGGCCTATGGCGCGCCCGCCGCAGCGCGTGCCGACGTCCGCGACCCGCCCCGCCGATTGGCGACGCGCACAGGCCCTGCCGTGCGACAGGTGGACTACGATGTATGGGTCGACGAAGATCCGGTCGACACCCCCGTCTACGAACCGGACACGTTGGAGTCCGGCGATGATGGACCGGTATCCTGGGAGCGAAAACCAGAGGTGGTGAAATACGGTGCAGCCGATGATGCGCCGCCGTATCTCGAATTTCGCGACTCGGCGCCGTTCTATCCGCAGGCCGGCCAGTGGTTGTCGCAATCGGGAAGCCGGCTGCGCGGCGCCATGACGGGTTGGTTGCCCGCGCCCCAACCTTGGCCCGACACGGCCGCCGCGCGATCGTGGCAATTCCTGCCCGACGGATTGTTGTACAAGCAATACCTGGCCAGCGTTCGCGAGCCGCGCTTGGGGGCGTCCTGGAATTACGACACCGCCGGCGGGGCAGTCCCCTGGGACATCATGTTCGGTGGCCGGGTAGGAATACTTCGCTGGGGTTCCAGCGGAGTTGAAATACCGTACGGTCGCCCCGACGGCTGGCAATGGGACGCCGAAGGCGCTGCCATACTCCGCTTGGACCTCAAGACGCGTCGCGATCTGGTGGGCAGCGACTTTCGCGCCGGCACGTTCTTAACCCGCGCTCGCGGCGCGTGGGAATCGCGGTTGGGCTATTATCACCTCAGCGCGCACGCCGGCGACGAATTGCTGCTGCGCGAACCCGGATTCCCGCGGCTCAACTACACCCGCGACGTGATACTGTTGGGCGTGGCGTACCGCATTGTGCCCAGCCTGAGATTCTACAGCGAGGGAGGATTCTCGGTGACCAACGATGGCGGCAGCGAGCCATGGGAATTTCAATTCGGCGCGGACTACAGTCCCGTCGAACCTACGATTGGGCTAACCCCCGCCCTGTTTCTGGCCGTCAACGGCCACCTGCGTGAGGAGTTGAACTACGGCGGTAATCTGGCGGTGCAGGCGGGCTGGCAATGGCGCAGCCAGGCCCACGGTCACCTGCTGCGCACGGGGCTGGAATACTATAACGGCAAGAGCCGACAGCAGCAGCTCTTCCAAAGCTTCGAGCATCAAATTGGCATGGGGCTGTGGTACGACTATTGAACCCGCGCGCCGGCCAGGGGGCCATCACGTAATACCGACGTTGTGAATCGCGGCATTGAGGTTGGTAGACCGCTGCTCGTTGGTGGCGGCGTGGGACGATGCACTTACGTTCCCGTCTGCGTCTCGCCTGGCTCAGGATTGCTGAGCAGGTCTTGCGCCAGTCGGAAGATGAACCAGTCCAGGCTGCCGTCCAAATTGCTCATCAAGGTGTCGATTGCCGCATCGTTGAGCACCGTAGTCCCCGGTTGCAGGAAAAAATTGGCGTTGCTGCGCGGTCCAATGCCCACACCCAACAGGTTCGCCACCCGATCCGGATAGGGCCGGCCGGAGAGCCATTCGCTCTGGAGGTAGAACACGGCGGTGGGCAGGGCGCCGCCGAAATTCAAGGCGTCGCCGACCAGTAGATCTTCGCCGATGCCGCCGGACAGCAGATCGCTGCCGCGATGGCCCAGCAACAGGTCGTTTCCGGCGCCGCCGGCCAACAGGTCGCCGCCATCGGTCGGCTGGGTACCGCCAATCAACACATCGTTTCCGGCGCCGCCGTCCAGGACGTCGCCCAACAGGCCGCCCACAAGCACATCGTCGCCGTTGCCGCCGTACAGCAGCGATTCGTGGTTGACGAGGAACTCCGCCACTAGCGCATCGCTTGAATCGTAGCCAAAGGCGATCACGCGTCCCGTGACGCCCGACACAGTGTTGAACAGGTTGACGTTCTGCGTGTTTTCAAACTGCGCCACGATGTTGACGGTATTGGCGCCGGAGCCGACGTAAAAATAGACGCCGTCCACGCCGGGCGTTCCGCCGAAGACGAGGTCGGTCAGATTGGGGTTGCCGCTGTTCGGGCGGAGCACGTAGCGATTGACAGCGATGGGATGAACGTCATTGATCAGCGGTTGGCCGTTGTGCGTTCCGCCGACGCGTGCGACAAAATTGCCGGCGTCCGTATACGCCCGCGGCACGCTCACTCCGCTGGCCGGACCAACCACCGTTTGGTCCGTAATGGAGTCTCCATTCCAATCAATTTGATAGGTGATCGAATCGGTCGGCAGGACGTTTGGACCGGCCGCCGAGAGGTCAAAAGTCAGCGCTTCGCCCCGAAACGCGGTGCTCGGACCCGAAACAAAGATGTTCCCGGCAGAAACGACGTCCGTGGAAAAGCGGATCGCCCGGCCGGTCTGCACGAACGGACTTACGCCGCCGGAGCTCACCAATAGCCGCTCGCTCCCCTGGACGCCAGCGGCCTTAATTCCCACGGTGGCGCTGGCGCCGTTATTCAGCCCGCCACCGGCGAGCAGATCAGGGTAGTTGAACACAATGTCGCCGGGCGACGCGCCGGAGTTGAGCTCGAGGATGGCCTGGAACGTCATGGCGTCAGAGCTAGGGTAATGCTGCACCTGGCTCCATTCGATGATCAACCGATGGTTCGTCGCGTCCAACTGATAGAGCACGACGTCCGCGGCGTCGACATGCGTCGTCAGGTCGTCCCATAAGACCGCAATCGCCGCTTCTAGGACATCATTTGTAAGCGTGCCGTTGAGATACTCGGAGTTTCCAAGACCGAACGTGATCAGGCCGTTGGAACTGACGAATAGCGAGTTGTACGTCGTGCCGTAAAAGTTGAACGTGTTGCCGCCGAGGAGAATCTGCGCGGAGCCGTCGTCCACGCTATCTAGGGCAACCGCCACGTTCGGCCCCCCAATGGCCAAATCGATCACCTGCAGTGGATCCAGGCAGGCCAGATATCCAAACCCGTCGGGGCCCAAACAGTCGCTGAGCGTAAACCCGGCGGTATAGCCGTCGCCCGCCTCGCTCGGCGTGCCATTGTTGTTGTGGTCCAGCGGCTCATCGTTGTCGGCGGCCAGGACGTTTGGCCCCAGCGTAAGCGAATAGGCGCCGTTGCTGGTCTGAGCCGCGAAACTGATGCGCAGCGAGTTGTTGTCGACCCAAGTGAAGGCTGAGATGTCTGGAACCAGATTGGCGCCGCCGGGACCGGTGAAGCTGAGCACGTCGGCCGCCACGCTGAAACTGCCTTGGTTCATCGACTCGCTGAAATTGATCGTGATGGAGTCGATGGGGCCCACGTGCGACCCGGTGGGAGTGCTGGAAATAACTCGCGGCGGCTGCGGCACGGGTGGCCCCATCAGCGTCAACGTGTTCAGGGCGTTGAGGCGCCCGCCGGTAACGCTGATGCCGTCCAGCGCCGTGACCGGGTCGACCCCGTCCAGAATCGCGTCGCGAACCTGTTGGTAGCCGGCGCTAGGATTCACGCTCCAGGCCAAGGCAGCCACACCCGCCACGTGCGGCGTGGCCATCGACGTGCCGTTGAGCGTGAAATAGGTGTTGTTGGGCCCCGTGCTCCAGATGGTCACGCCGGGCGCGCCGAGGTCGACGGTGTTTAAGCCGAAATTCGAAAACCCCGCCAGGCCGTCGTTGCGGTTCAGAGCCGCCACCGCCAACACATTGTCGACGGCGTAATTCGAAGGAAAGTTGGGCGTCACATCATTGTCGTCACCAACACCGTCCGAACCGCCATTGCCCGCCGCGGCAACAAACAGCATCCCCGCCGCGGCATTGGCGCTGATGGCGTCTTCCAGGGCCTGGGAGAAACCGCCCCCTCCCCAACTGTTGTTGGTGAGCAAGATGTTCACGCCGCGACCGCGCATCAGGGCGGCGTAGTTCAGCGCTGCCACAGCGTCGGCGGTCGAACCGTTGCCGGCCGAGTCTAGAAACTTCAGCCCCATAATCTGCACATTCCAATTCACGCCGGTCACGCCCACGCCGTTGTCGCCGCTGGCCCCGATCGTCCCCGAAACGTGCGTGCCGTGGAAATTGTCGTCCATCGGGTCGCCGTCGTTGTTCACGAAGTCGTAACCGTGCAGATCGTCGATGTACCCGTTGCCATCGTCGTCCAACCCGTTGCCGGCAACCTCGCCGGGATTCGTCCAGATGTTGCCTTGCAGGTCGGGATGGTTGTAGTCCACGCCGGTGTCGATCACGCCCACAACCACGTTGCTCGAGCCAATGCTAATGTCCCAGGCCTCGGGAGCGTCGATGTCCGCGTCGACCGTTCCGCCGAGCTGGCCCGTATTGTCCAGCCCCCACAGATCACCAAACTGCGGGTCGTTGGGAATCGTGGACTGAACCGTCAAGTCGTCGATCGACACGCGCCAGTTCGGCTCGGCATAGGCCACGCCCGGCAACTTCCTGAGGGCGTCGATCGTCTGCTGCAAGTCCGCGCCGGCCGGCAGTTGCCACACGGTGGGCACGTGGGCCGTGACCGCGTCCTGCGCAGCCAAGAGCCGGGGATTGGCCAATCCCTGGCCGGCGGTCAGACGAGCCGCCTCCTGAATCGCCGCCGCCGCTCCACCGATCTGGCGGGCGTGCGCAGCCACACTTCCACTGAAGCCGACGATGATCTCGTCGGCGATGAACTCAGAAGCCTTGCCGGCGGTCGCGCTCAGCAGGCGGCGTGTTTCAAGCGGCTCAACCGCCAGACCGGTCCAGAGTCGGTGAAAGAATGGACGGCGATGGCCGCGCGCTGGGCGCAGACGATGACCCATGAGAATTCCTTTCCATGCCTGGCCTCGCGATGCCCCGCGTATAGGTTTTGATCATAACCACGCCACCTCGGGGGTCAACCAAACTTGCCCCGTTTCTCCTGTGCGCCAGCCAGCAATTCACAATTCGGGGGCACTAGCGGTGCTGTCAGTTTCCTGGCGTTGACCTGTTCCATTGGCGTGGATAGCCTTCCCGCCCTCCTCTGGCCCCGGCAACAATAATCCCCCACCTTTGGAAACCTCGGGCGTCCATGCCAAGGGCAATGACTTCATTACTGCGATGGGCATTGGGCGGGCTGGCGTTGCTCGTGATGGGCTGCGCCAGCGCCGAGCGGCCGGCCACGTCGTTGCTCCTACCGCCCAAGATGCACGCCGACAGCGTCGTGCTGGAGATTTCTTTTGTGCGGTTTCCGCTTGGTCAGCCGTCGCTCAACGCACCACTTTGGGAAGAGATCGACGAACAACAGATTTCCACCGGCGCCCGACAGGCCCTGACGCAACAGGCGTTTCGCGCCGGCGTGTTTGCCGGCTACTTGCCTGCGCCATTGCAGGAGCTGTTGGGGGACGACGTTGCGCCGGTTCAAGGCATGGAAGCCACCCTGGTGAGTTTCGAGCCGGACTCCAAGGTTACAACCAAGCACGTCCAACTGCGGGCCGGCAAAAAGCTGGAACTTCTCGCCTCCGAGACCTACCCGCGACTGACGCTGCTCGAGCCACGCCCCGACGGCACGCTTGCCGGACGCGACTACGAGCAGGCCGACTGCCGCCTGAGCCTGACTCCGCAGCCACTGGCCGACGGCCGCGTCCGGCTGACGTTGATTCCGGAATTGCAGTACGGCGATGCCCGCCCGCAACTGACGACCAAGCCCGAAATGGGCCTGATGGTCTTCGAATCATCTCGTCCCAAGCGGGTGTTCGAAGAGCTGCGGGTAACGGCCGATCTGGCCCCTGGCGAGGTTCTGGTTCTCGGCACGGCGCCCGACCAAAGCGGCAGCTTGGGGGCTCATTTCTTCACGACGGCCCTCGCGGCCGCCAAGCCGCAGCAGAAACTCTTGCTGGTGCGCCTGGCGCAAACGCAACATGACGGGGCATTGGGGCTGGACGAACCGGCCGTGACCATGTCGCCGTAACCCCGTCGGGTCGCCGCCCGGACGTCGGTGCGCCTTGACAAACGCGCCGCAGGGCTCAAGTTGATAGCGCGGCGGCAGGGGTTGTCGTCGCACCCTTGGTGTTCGTCTTTAGCGGGGAACCTGTCGTTATGCCGTCGGTCAAACATTGCGTTTTGTTGCGTTTCAAGTCAAGCGTTACTGCCGAAGTTGCCCGGGGCCTGTTGGCCGATTTGGCGGCGTTGAAGGGAAAGATTCCCGGCCTGCTCGATTTCAGCGGCGGCCCCTATTCCAGTCCCGAAGGTTTGCACAAGGGGTTTACGCATGGCTTCGTAATGACGTTTGCCGACGAGGCCTCGCGCGACGGCTACCTGCCGCATCCGGAGCACGAACTCGTTAAGGCCAAGATTTTCCCCAACCTAGACGGCGGACTCGACGGCGTGGTGGCGTTCGATTATCTCGCCTAACCTGCTTGGCCAATCGCCTGCCTAGTCCCTCATTTGCACAAGGAGCCCGGTCATGTCAACGCTCGATCGTCGTGAACTGTTGGCCGCCGGCGCCGCGGCATTTATCGCCGCAACGGCGTCGCCCGTCCGGGCCGCCGCCAACGACCGCGTGGGAATTGCCGTGTTGGGGGCCGGGCGTGGCCGTCACCTGGCCGCGATGTTTTCCGGGCTGGCCGATGCCCAGGTGGTGGCGGTGTGCGACGTCGATCAGAGCCGGGCCGGAGAACTGGCCGAGGTGGTGGAAAAGGCCAGCGGCCGCCGCCCGCCGATTGTCGAAGACTTTCGCCGGTTGCTGGAGGCCAAGGACGTTGACGCGTTGGCGGTGGCCACGCCCGACCACTGGCATTCGCCGATCACAATTCACGCTTGCCTGGCGGGCAAGGACGTATACGTCGAGAAGCCGCTGTCGCACAACGTTGTTGAGGGCCGGCTGGCGGTCACCGCCGCCCGCAAGCATGGCCGCATCGTTCAGCACGGCACGAACCTCCGCGCCGCACCCCACTATGAAGAAGCGTGGAAGCTCTTGAGTCAGGGGACGATCGGCAAGGTGCTCATGGTCAAGGCGATCAACAATCAGCAGCGCGGGCGCGTGTCGGCTACGGCGGACGAGCCTGTGCCCGGCGGCGTGAACTACGACCTTTGGCAAGGGCCGGCGCCGGCCCGACCGTTCAACCGCCAGCGGTTTCATTCCACCTGGCATTGGCACTGGGACTTCGGCACCGGCGACATCGGCAACGACGGCGTGCACCAACTGGACATTGGCCGCTGGGCCTTGGGGCTCAAGGCCCCCAAGGCCGTCTCGTGCAGCGGGGCCAAGCTGGGCTCCAAGGGCGACGCGCAGCAAACTCCCGACACGATGGTGGTAACCTATGAATACGACGATCTGCTCTACGTCTATGAACAGCGCGATTTCACGCCCTACCGGCAGCTCGGCCATCGCATCGACAACGACAACATCTTCTTCGGCGACGAAGGCTACCTGATGATCGACCGCGAAGGTTACCGCGTGTTTCACAAGAAAGGCGAGAAGGGGCCGGAGTATCAGCAGTCGTTCGAGGATACGCCCCGGCACTAGCAGAATTTTGTCGACTGCTTGAAGAACCGCCGCCGCGAAGACTTTATC
>CAYWTU010000021.1:0-14745 GCA_964461275.1 uncultured Pirellulales bacterium
GACAGCACATGGCGGGCGGATATCTCAGCGCCGTCGTCGAGCACCAGCCCGTGGACCCGTCCGTTGTCCACCGAGATTTTCTGCACGCCCGCCCGCAGCCGCAGCTCGCCCCCCAGGCTGCGGAATTTTCGCACCAGGTTCTTGAGCACCACGCGAATCCCCGCCAGCGGCCGGGCGAAACCTTCCAGAAATACAGCCCGAAACATGATCGAGAATTGCCCAAAGTCCATGTCGTGTTCGCGGGCGCTGCCGTAATACATCAACGGGCAGAACAGCATCTCGACCAACAGCGGGTCGCGAATGTGCGACGAAACGAACGCGCGAGCCGAACGATCATCTTCGGCCTGTCCCAGCTCATCGTAATCGGCAATTTCGCCCACCATCCTCCCGAAGTTGTCGCGCTCCGCGGGAAACACGCGGCAAACTTCACTTTGGAAAAACTCAAAGTCGTTGTTGAATCGCAGCCGGGCCCCGGGAAAGGCGATTTCCGACATCAGTTGCGGCGCCAGCGCGAACTCATCCCAACTGAACCGCAATTGACGCAACAGCCGCGCCAGCGGTCCCTTACGGGCGCCTTTGGGCGTATAGTTGGTCACCGCGTGCAAGCCCACGTCGTAGTTGCGGCCTCCCTGGCGATAAAACGAATTCAGGCCCCCGATCGTGGTGTGCCGCTCGAGGATGCAGACCCGGCGATCGTAATACGCCAGCCGTATCCCGGCCGCCAAGCCCGATAGCCCCGCGCCAATGATCGCCGCGTCGTACATGAATGCGAAAATCTATGGGAGATCCAGCGATCTCACGTTTTGACCAGCTCGCGCATCCGCGGCTCCAGGTACTCCACCGTGCTGGCCATGCTGCCCAACTTGGGGTAATCCTCCTCAGGAACCTGAATGCGGTACCGCTTGCGCAGCTCCATCACGATGTCCAGGAAATCCATGCTGTCCAGTTCCAATTGATCGCGGAACGGCGCCTCGTCTTGAAGCTGGCTTAGGTCTTCATCCGGAGCGATGTCCGACAGGATGTCCAAAATGCACAATTTGATTTCCTCGCCCGTCATGCGGTACTCCTGCGATCCTTGGGACGTGAATGCACTGCTTCGTGGTATTGATCGTTCAGACCTTGGTGACGATCAGCGCCGAGTTGATGCCCAACATGCCGAACGAGTTGTTCAAGATGGCCCGCACGCGTTGGCCTTCTTTCGGCCGATTCATGACTAAACCCGGCACGGAGCAATCGGGATCCAAACGGTCGACGTTGATCGTGGCGTGGCACACGCCGTCGTCAAATGCCGGTAAATTGCCGGCCAATTCCAGTGCCCCGGCGGCCCCCATCGCGTGGCCGATGAAGCTCTTGGTGTTGTTGACGGCGGTATGGGGGCAATCGGCAAACACCTCGCGGATCGCCTGGCACTCTTGATTGTCGCCGCTGGTCGTGCCCGTGGCGTGAGAACTGACCAGGTCGATCTGGTCGGCGGCCAAGCCGGCCCGCCGCAACGCAAGCCGCATGCACTGCGCCTGACGTTGGGGATTGGGGAGCACGAAGTCGGTGGCGTCGCTGTTGATGGCCCAGCCGGCCAGTTCACCGTAAATCTTTGCCCCCCGAGCGCAAGCGTCGGTCAGCCGTTCGAGCACATACATGCAGCCCCCCTCGGCCACGACGATGCCGTTGCGGTCGAGGTCGAACGGCCGCGACGCCTTGGCCGGATCGTCGTGCGCCGCCAGAGCGCCTTGGCTGGCGAAGCTGGCGAAAATGCCAAACGTTCGCACGCTTTCCGAAACGCCCCCCGCCAGCGCCACGTCGCATTCGTCCAGCATCAGCATCTGGGCCCCTTGGATCAGCCCGGCGTTGCCCGCCGCGCAGGCCGCGCCGATCGTATAATGCGGGCCGGTCACGCCCAGATTCAGCGAGATTTCCCCGGCCGGGTTGTTGGCCACGGTCCGCGGATTGTGGTGGTGCGACCAGAACTTGGTGTCGTAGTCGTAGCCCTTCAGTTCGTACACCTCGTTCTCGGTCTCTACGTTGCCGTGCTCGGTCACGCCAACGTAGATTCCCACTCGGCTTCGGTCGACGTTGGGCCAATCCAGGCCGCTGTGTTGAATCGCCTCTTGGGCGGCGTAGATTCCCACGCTGCCGGCCCGCGTCCCCCGCCGCAACTCCTTCTTTTTTTGGTGCCGCAGCTCGTCGAAATGGCACAACCCGGCCAGCGTCTTGCCGACATAGCGGATTTCATACGGCTGCACGCCGCTGCGACCAGTCAGCAGAGCCTCCCGGTACGTGGGTAGACTGTCCCCGTTGGGCGCCGTCAGGCCGATCCCGGTAATGACAATCCGTTGGTGGTCGGGACGGGTGGGGGCGATCATCGGCCAAGGCCGCATGGGCGGGAAACTTCAGGCAACTCGGTTGGCCGCTCGATTCGCGGGCAAACACCTGAAACTACCGCTTGCCCAGCCCTTCCGCAAGCGGGCCGATTGGCGGGTGGTCACCGGCTACGGATGAAAGTCTATCTGCCTATCGCCTATTGCTTTAGCTTCCTCAGCCACGCCCCCAATCGCCGCATTCCCTCGGCCGACGAAATCTCCGGCCGAAAACCAAAGTCCGCCTCCGCCCTGGCGATCTGGAAATAGTGCGGCTTGCCCAACTGCAACGCCAAGAATCGCGTCATCCGCGGTTCGCTTTCGATGCGCAGCAAACGATAGATCGCTTCCATCGCCGCGCCCGCGGCCCAGGCCGCTCCCAGCGGCACGCGCCGCCGCACCGGCGGCAGGCCGGCCAGCGCCAAAATCTCGTCGATCCATTGCCAGCAGTTCACCGGTTCGCCTTGCGACAAGAAATACGCCCGACCGCAAACGGCGGCGCCGGGCCCCATGGCTTCGGCCGCCTGCAACTGTGCCGCCGCCGCGTTCTCGACATAGATCATGTCGACTAGATTGCGGCCATCCCCGACTCGCGCCAGTTGACCCAGTCGCGCCCGCCGGATCAGGCGCGGGATCAAATTCGTGTCGCGCGGCCCCCAAATCAAGTGCGGCCGCAAGGCGCAGGTGTGCAACCGCTCGTCGTTGGCCGCCAACACGCGTTGCTCCGCCAACGCCTTGGTGTGGGCATAGTGACACAACCAGCGCGTGGGATACGGCGCCGATTCGTCCACACCGCACTGATCGTCGCCGGCAAACGTCACACTGGGGCTGCTGGTGTAGACCAGCTTGGACACGCCATGCAGCCGACAGCCGGCCAGTACGTTCTCCGTTCCGCGTACATTGATTCCGAAAAAATGTTCCCATGGACCCCAGATGCCGGTCACCGCGGCAACGTGATGCACCGCATCCATGCCGCGACAGGCGTCGGCCACGGCGGCCGCGTCGCGAATGTCGGCCGCGACCATTTCCACGCCTTGCGCCGTCAGCTCCGGATAGGCGCCGCGTGCCAAACCGCGCACCTGCCAGCCCCGCGCTACAAGCTGCTCGGCAACGTACTGGCCCAGAAAGCCGCCGGCGCCGGTTACCAGCGCCCTCATCGCATCGCTCCGCCGCTGGCAAGCAATTCGCCGGCCGCCCATTCCGCCAGCTTCTCGCGGAAGATTTTGGAATTGTGCCGCACGTCGACCGGCAGCGACGGGTGAAACAGAAACTCGTCGATCGTGTCGGTTCGCCAATTAGCCCGCGCCAGGTCGCGTAGCTCGTGCCGGAACTGTGCGCGAGCCGCGGGAGTGACGGGCATTTTCCCCGGCTCCGGTTCGACGATGATCGCGGGGCGCTGCGAACCAGCCGAGCCCACGCCCACGAGCGCGCAGCGCCGCACGGCCGGATGATTGTTGAACACCGCCTCGCAGGGAATGGTCAGCAGCGTGCCGGCCGGCGTCTGCACGCGCTGCGATATCCGGCCGCAAAACCAAAACCGGTCGCGCTCGTCCAGGTAGCCAACGTCCCCCATCCGATGCCAGACCTTTTCGCCGTCGCAAATCTTGGCCCGCGCGTTGACGTCGGTCCGCGTCACGTATTCCCGCGTCACTACGGCGCCGGAAACGATCAACTCGCCCGCCGCGCCCGCGGGCAGCTCCACCGCCGCGCTCATCTCGGCGATGGGGCCGTCGACAATCCGAATCACCTTCCACTGAATGCCCGAAAACCGGCCGCCCACGCACGTGCCGGCCCCCTGCCGCGACGCGGCGGCCGTCTCGCCGAGCACCTCGGTCGCCGAAATACTGGCCACGGGCAGCGCCTCGGTGGCGCCGTAGGGCGTGTGCATCTGAGCGTCCGCCGCGACGCACGCGAGCATGCTCTCCAAAACGGAAATCGGCGCCGGCGCCCCGGCCGTCAGTATCCGCTTCAATCCCGGCAACCGCTCGCCGTGTTCCTGACAATAGCGCCCCAGCTTGTCCCACACCGCAGGCGAGGCGAACGCCTGGTTGCACTCACAATCGCGCACGGCCGCCAAGAGCGCCCGCGGATCGGCGCTGGCCGGCCGGCTGGCGTCCATCTTCGGAACCACGGTGGTCACGCTCATGGCCGCGTTGAACAGCGCAAACAGCGGAAAGCAACTCAGGTCGCGCCCGCCCGGCGTGATCTCATAACGATCGCGAATCTGCAGCGCCTGCTCGGTAAAATTGCCGTGCCGATAAAGCACCCCCTTGGGCGGACCGGTGCTTCCCGAGGTGAAGATGATCGCCGCCGGACTGTCGGCCGAGACATCGGCCACCTGGGTGCCCGGCCAAGGACGGCGCCGAAAGCGGTCCAGCGTTGGCCCGCCCCAGAACCAGCGCCGGCCCACCGTGACGTTGAATCGAGCGCGGGGAAACTTCTTTCGCAACGCCAACCGCACGGCATGGGCCGCCGGGATCGCCACAAAGCCTTCCGGCTCCGCCGCCGCCAGACAGTCGATCATGTTCCGCCGGCCCAACCCCGGGTCGACTAAAATCTGCACCGCGCCCGACTTGAACAGTCCGAACACCAGTGAAATAAACTCAAACCCCGGGCGCACCAACAGTGCCAGTCGCGTGCCCGGCTTGACTCCCAACGACCAAAGGCCGCTGGCAATGCGATCGCTCTCCTGGTCGAGCTGCTGGAATGAATACGGACGATACCGCCAAGCGCCGTCGGGGGTTTGTTCCGATTGCACCAGAACCGAGAGATCGCCGGGAACCTGCCGCGCCGTCTCGACGAGCAGTTGGGCGACGTTGCCCGTGGCGACCGGCGGCGGGGAAAGGGTGGCGCTCATGGCTTGGAATCTTGGAGCTCGCCCGCGCGGGATGCGTCCCAGCGATCCGCGATATGTTCGACGAGCCGTGCCGCCACATCAACCCCCAGCGCCCGGCCCAGCGCCCGCCACCCCGGCACGGCGTTGACCTCCAGCGCCAACAAGCGGCCGTCCGCGGCCGGCAACAGGTCGATTCCCAGCATCTCGCCGCCAATCGCCGCCGCTGCACGCCGCGCCAGCTCGGCGATCTCGGGCGTCAGCTCCAACGGCGCGACTGCCGCTCCACGGCTGACGTTGGTGCGCCAATCGGCCAGGTTGTGCCGAGTCATGCCCCACATCTGTGTTCCCAGCGCCAGCACGCGCACGTCGCGGCCGGCGTGGGGCACGAACTCTTGCAGGTAGATCACGCTCCCCTGCTGGGCCAAAAGCTGAAAGGCCCGCCACGCCAAATCCTCGTCGCTGACCCGCGTGATGCCGCGACCTTCGGACCCAAACAGCGGCTTGAGCACGACATCGCGTCCCAGTTGGTCGAACGCCTGCATCGCCTCGGCGGTCGTTTGGCACACCACCGTTCGCGGCGTGGGAACGCCGGCCGCGGCCAGCTTGGCCGTAGTCAAGAATTTATCGACGGCCGATTCGATCACCTTCGGTGCGTTGACGAGCAGCGTGCCGGCCGCCTCCGCTTGCCCCAGCGCGTCCATGCGAAAGATCACTTGTTCCAACGAGCCCGCCGGCAGCGAACGCAACAGCACGGCGTCGAATTCCTGCAACGGCCCGCCGCTGGCGACGCGAGTCGCCGCGGGCTCAACCGTCACCGAAAGATGTTGATAGCTCAGCGCGGCCAGCTCGTGCCGCCCGGCGGCGGCCCGCTGGAGGTCGGCCACGTACCAACTGTCGCTGGCGCCAAGCACGGCGATTCGCACGCTGCGGCCTCGCGATCTTAAAGTCGGGGCGTGGGACGACCTGGTTCAATGCTCAAACGATTGCCGGAGCACATCCAGTTCGACTCGGCCAAACTGCCAACGCCGTCCGGTGTCCATGTTGACAAACCGCACCACGGCCGGACTGAACAGATGCGGATCGATCTGGTAGAAATCGCGGCCATAACGTTCAAAGATTTCGTAGAACGGCCGGCCGTGATCTTTCGAGTCTTGGCTGGGAACCCGCGGGCCGAACGCTTCCAGGGTGTCGTCGTCGCCGCGAACCCATAGCGTCACCTCGCCGCCATACAGCACGGCGTCGTTCGTGCGGCCGATCGCCCGCAAGTCATTCTTGGCCACGGGCGGCAGCGGAGCGCGACCCGCGCCGCTTTCAATCCGCGTCAGGTCGAAACCCAGTTCGTGCAGCTTGTGCAGCGCTGTCTCCACGCTGCGGGCCACCACCTGGATATTGCCGGCGTGACTGGCCGTCGGCGCCACGCACAGCGACAACTTCTCGTGCGGCACGCCGCAGCCAGACGCAATTTTTTCACAGGTCTCGGCCGGCGGAAAGGCCCGGCCTTCCAGCACTCCCACGGCCACCTCGGGACGTTCCGTATGTCCGATTTTTTCAAATAGCGCTTCCTTTGCGGCCGCGGCCCGCATCGGTCCCGAGCCCATCGCAAAGAACCCCTCGCCCGCGATTTGCCAACCGGCATATTGGGCCGCCATGCACGCCGCTAGGGGATGGTCGGTGGTCACTTGCACGGCCAAGCCGGTGCCGTACGGATCCGCGTCGGGCACAAGCCGCACTTGCCCCAGGCCCGCCAGGCAGATTTCCGCCAGCGCACACCCAGCCGCCAATCCACCTCTCGTCTCGACTCCGAAATCCACAATTCGCACCCCATGGTCCGCTGCGGCAACGGTCGCGATCTTGAGTGCGTCGCGCATGGCCAGGGCCTGTTCAAGCCGCTCCAGAGCGCGGCGATTCAGGTTTGCGATGGTCGCCATAGCGATGGTTCTCGGCCCTTGCAACGCCGCGAGACTGAGATTCTCTGAGATTCCCCCGGATGGCCCTCATCTTCCTCCGCTTCGCCGTGCTTGGCAACGCCTACGGTGACCGGCAACGGCGCGGCGACGTTGTTGCCGCGCATCGCTGCAACTAAGATGACGACTACGCTACTAGATAGTCTGGCACGATTCCGAGAGGAGATTTCGTCACGGTGGCGGCGTCTCGCCGCCATGGGCTTCGCAGTGGATGCCTTCGAGGCAATTCTCGGCGGCGGGACGCCGCCGCTACGGGGATGTCGCCTCCCCAAATCGTGTCAAGCTGTCTAGATAGTTCCCCAAATTGGTTTGTGCCGTAAACGGCAGATTTCATAACCCGTGCTGTTGGAGCCTCTGCCCGTGGTCAGCCTCACGGTCGAAAACTACGTCAAGGCCATTTACCAGGTCTGCGCCCGGGGCGGCCAAGCCGCCGGCACCGGTCAATTGGCCGACGCGCTGGGGGTCTCGCCCGGCAGCGTCACCAGCATGCTCAAAACGCTCAGCGAAGGCGGGTTGGCCGTGTACACGCCGTACGAAGGCGTGCAACTGACCTCGGCCGGCTCGGCTTTGGCGCTCCGCATTCTCCGGCGACATCGGCTCATCGAACAGTTCCTGGTTGAGACCCTCAAGCTCAGTTGGGACGAAGTCCACGAAGAGGCCGAGCAAATGGAGCACGCCGTCAGCGACCGGCTGGTCGACCGCATCGAAGCCTACTTGGGTTACCCGGAAGTCGACCCGCACGGCGACCCGATCCCCAAACGCGACGGCTCCGTGACCGACACGTTGCGGCACAACCTGGCAGAGTGCCGGCCCGGCGACCAATTCCGACTGGCCCGTGTGGTCAACCAGGCGCCCGAGTTTCTTCGCTATCTCACCGAAACGGGCCTGCCGCTGGGAACCTCCGGCCAGGTGCTGGCCAACAACCCCGAAGCCGGCACCGTCACCGTCCGCGTGGAGCAGGGTGAAAAAACCCTGGGCCGCACCGCGGCGGAGAAGATTTTGGTGGAAGTTCGAACGGACTGAATGCGCCATTCGGGCGCCCACTCCCCTTCACCCCACCCGGTGGCCCAGCCGTGGCTCAGGCGTTTCCAGGCGTCGCTGGATGCCGGCCACGTCCTGGTCCAGACGGCCCAACTCGGCGGCGTACTGGCGAATGGCCCGGCACTGGCCTTCCAGCCCGGCGAACAGGGCGCCGGTGGTGGCGGGCGTCGACCATTGCTCCGACAGCCGAGTGATCTCGCTCTTCAGCCCACGGCGCAAGCGGCCCGTAAAAAACCACAACAGCACCACGCACCACAGAAAGAACCAAAACAGCGCGTGGACAAATATCTTCAGGTCGTACAACGGTTCCGGCTGCGGAGCCCACCACGACGAATAGAAAAAATTCCACCCCAGGCGAAACAGCAGCAGCGCCAACATGGCAACCAACAGCGCCTCGTAGCGCAGCCGAGTGAACCAACCGGTGTGGCGATTGGCCAGCCGCGCGACCAACGATTGAACCTGACCGGCGGCCGAGGCCATAAACCCTTGCGTCGCCAAGTCGGCCTGTCTGAGAATGTGGTCGGGCCGGGCCTCGTCGCGCTTCAGGCCCGCCTCGGCCGCGTAGCCGTCCATGATGATGGCGGCGGTGCGGAGGTCGGCTGCGTCAAAGCTCCAGGCCGACGCCCGCGTCACCGACCGGTCGGCCTGCTTGTTTTTGCGGCGAAGCTGGAACCGTCGGCCGCCTTCGATGGCGCCCCACAGCGCCAGTTGCGCCGGCGTCCGCGCCCGCAAGAGCGCCGCACTGGTGGCCAGCGCTCCCAGCCCTTGATAGGCCCGCAACACCAAAGCGAAGGGGCTGAAACCCCACCGCGAGGCGACCTCGCCCACCAGCCGCCCTTCCCACTGTCGCCGGCAGCCGGCCAATTCATCGCGCATCCGTTCGGCCAGCCGCTGGGCGAGCTTGGTTCGCTGTTCGATGATCGCCGCGTCCACCTGCGCCAGTGTCGCCTGATCGCGTTCGACCAGCTCGCGACAGGCGGCCAGCGTCGCCCGGCAAAGGTCTAAAAAGTTCGCCCGGCGAATGCGATGACCGGCGGCCCCGGCCAGTTGCCGCGTGAGCAGATCGACCAGTCGGGCAAACTCGCCGTGCGGTTGGATGTTTCGCTGGGCATCGGCCAAGGCCGACACCGAATCGACGTAAAACATCTCGCCCGTGGCATAGTGTTCGCCCGAGGAACGGCCCAACAACCTGCCGGGTTCACCCGGCGCACCGGAAGGTTGCCCCTGCAGTCGCGGTTCCTGGTTCGCCTCTAGAACCGTTCGCCAATCTTCGCGAATGTCGGGGTCGACGTCGGCGTGCGTCTGCACGAACACTAAATGCACGCCGGCGGCGGCCGCGGCCAACTCGTCGAGCACCCGGCTGCTGCGGTATTTTTGCTGCGTCGAGGCGACCAGCAGCACGTCGCAATGCGGTAGAATCTCGCGCAGCCGGGCCAGGTTGGTGCCAGCGCCGGCCTGGACCTCTTCAGTCGTGTCGGGGTCGGGACAATCGACCAGCACCACGTCGCGCAGCGCCGGCAATTCGCGGTGGACCACATGCACCGTCGCGGGCGAGATGCCCAGCAGTTCCGGCGTGATGCCGGGCCGACAGATGAGGATCGGCTGCCGCGTGGTGGGCCGCTGGCGCCCGGCGTCGGTCACGTCGTCGCCCGCCAAGGCGTTGATCAGCGTGCTCTTGCCTGTGCCGGTGCCGCCCAAGGTGGCGATAACCAGCGGGGCCTCAAGCCGCACCTTCAGCGTGTCGGCCCGGGAGGCCAGCCGGCGAATCAATGCCTGGCAACTGCGGGCCGGCGACCAATCGGGCGCGCGCTCGGCCCAGGTCTGCAATTCGGCCAGCAAGGTGTCCACCTCGGCCAACAGCGTCAGGTGAGCCAATTCGTGTTCGGACATGGAGCAGCGCGAAATCGGGTGGGTTGATAGCAACGACGATGTTCACGTCCACGCAGAATTATACGCCACAATTCAGTGTAAACGCCTAATGCACGCGCTGCCCCGGCTTGGCCCCGCTGTCGGGATGAAGCAAGTAGATCTCCGTTCCGCCCGCGCCGGCCGCCACCACCATTCCCTCGCTCAGGCCAAACGTCATTTGCCGCGGCGCTAGGTTGGCCACGCAGATCACCAGTCGGCCCACAAGCTGCGACGGTTCGTAGGCGCTCTTGATGCCGGCGAACACCGTGCGCCGTTGCTCGCCCCCTAGACTCAGCGTCAGCTTGATCAGCTTCTTGGCCTTGGGCACCTCTTCCGCGTTGAGCACGCGGGCCACACGCAGGTCGACCTTGGTGAAATCGTCGATCGTGCATTCCGCCGCCAGAGGCTCCGCCTCGAGCGGCTCGGGACCGTCCTGAAATTCTGCTTGGCTCATGACCGGGTTTACTCCAGGGGATGTGGTTGAAGTTTTGTTGGCGGTCGCCGCTTCGGCCTCCGACTCAACGCGGCTGGCCTCGATCATTGCCTGCACCTGCGCCGGCTCGACGCGGTTGAGCATGTGGCTGAACTTGCCCACGCTTGTTCCAGCCAACGGCTCCTGCGCCAGCGACCAGCGATCGAGCTTCTGGCCCAGCAACTCGCCCGCCTGCTCGGCCAGCCGCGGCAAGACCGGCGCCAGGTAAATCGCCAACTGCCGAAACAAGTTCAGCGCCACGGTGCAGACGTCTTGCAGCATAGCGGCTTGACTGGGATCCTTGCGCAGCGTCCATGGCGCGGCCGCCTCGACAAACGGGTTGGCCCGATCGGCCTGCGCCATAATCAGCCGCATGGCCCGGTTGTAGTCGCACGCTTCGTACGCCGCGGCCACCTGCTCTCCTTCGGCCGCCGCCTGCGCAAACAGGCCGCCGTCGTCGGGATATTGGGCCGACAGGCCGACGCCCTCGACGAACTTCGCCGTGCGGCTGGCCAAGTTGACAACCTTGCCCACCAGGTCGGCGTTCACCTTGGCGGCGAACTCGTCCAAGTTCAGGTCCAGGTTGTCCAGCCGCGGCGTGAGCTTGGCGGCGTAGTAGTAACGCAGGTACGCCGGATTGAGGTGGTCCAGGTACGTCGCGGCCCGCACGAACGTCCCCTTGCTCTTCGACATCTTTTCGCCATCGACCGTCAGGAATCCATGTACGTGCACTTTGGTGGGCAACTGAAATTCGGCCGCGCCGAGCATCACCGGCCAAAACAGCGTGTGGAAATAGGTGATGTCCTTGCCGATGAAATGATGAATTTCGACGCCTGGATTCCGCCACCAGTTGTCCAGTTTCTCGCCCACCTGCTCGCACCACTCGGCGGTGGCGGCGATGTAGCCGATCGGGGCGTCAAACCAGACGTACCAATAGTGCTGGCCGTCGGTTCCAGGAATCTCAAAGCCAAAATAGGGCGCCGGCCGGGAAACGTCCCAATCGCGCAAGGGCTCGGCCAGAAACGCCCCTCGGAGCCAATGGCTGACGTCTTCCTGCAAAGCGCCGCTGGTCTGCGTCCACTGCTCTAGAAAAGCGTGACGCTGCTCCGTGTTGATGAAGTAATGCGGCGAGCCGCGCAATTCCGGGGCGGCGCCAGAAAGGGCGCTTTTGGGGTCGATCAAATCGGATGGCGAATACGTGCTGCCGCACTTGTCGCAGCTATCGCCATATTGGTCCGGCGCCTTGCACTTGGGACAGGTCCCCTTCACAAATCGGTCGGCCAAGAACGTCCCTTCCACCGGGTCGAAAAGCTGCTCGACCTCGCGCGTCTCCACCAGGCCCTTGCGCTGCAGTGCGCTCCACACCTCGGCACACAACGTGCGATTGACCGGGCTGTGCGTGCTGCTGTAGTGGTCGAATTGGATGTCGAAGCCGGCAAAATCCCGCACGTGGGCCGCCTGCATGTCGGCGATCACCGCTTCGGCCGGGCGGCCTTCGCGCCGCGCGCGGAGCATGATCGCCGTGCCGTGCGTGTCGTCGGCGCAGAAGAACCGCACGTCATGGCCGCGCAGCCGCTGAAACCGCACCCAAATGTCGGTCTGCAGGTACTCCACCAAATGGCCCAAATGAATGTGGCCATTGGCGTACGGCAGGGCCGCCGTGACAAGTATCCTCCGTTGCGTCATCTTGGCTCCATCGAGACCCGGCCCGTAGCGGCGCCCGTCTGCCTGCCTCCGGCCACTGCAACCAGAGGGTATCCAAGGCTCGGGGTGAGGGGGCAGCGGGCTTGTCCCGTCGTACTACCGAACCGCTCTCAACAGATGCCTCGCCCCGGCCGGCGGTTCGGCAAGGCGGGCATTTTAGCCGCCGGGGGGCCATTGCGAACACCCGAGATTGGCCATCCAAAGTCGCGGTCGCCAGCGCCTCCCCAGGCCATTGCGGTCCGTTTATGCTGGGAATCCTCGACAATACCTGAGTATCCGAAAAAGGCCTTGCACGTGCCGCCGCGTTGGAATGTTCTTCGTCGGGCGCTGTTAGTCGTCTTTGCGGCGACGGCGCTGCTTTCGTGCCCCGTCTGCGCCGCCGAGCCGCCCGACCCCTTCTCCGCCTTCGTGGCCCCCAGCGGTCCCCTCTCGGCCGAAGAGCAGAAGAAAAAATTCCACCTGCCGGCCGGTTTCGAGATTCAACTCGTCGCGGCCGAGCCAGAAATTCGCAAGCCCATCAACCTGGCCTTCGACGCACATGGGCATCTTTGGGCCACGGGATCGATCGAGTATCCCTTTGGCGCCTCCCAAGATCAGCCGCCACGCGACGAGGTCCGCGTCTTTGAAAACCTGGGCGCCGACGGTCGCCCCGAGCGCAGCCGCACGTTTGCCGCCGGCCTGAACATTCCTATCGGCGTGTTGCCGACGCACGACGGCGCGGTGGTCTACGGCATTCCGCATATTCGCCGCTTGACCGACGCTGACCGCGATGGCAAGGCCGACGGCGAGAAAGTTCTCTACGGCCCGTTCGGCGCCGCGGACACCCACGGAATGTGCAACGCCTTTCGCCGCGGGCTCGACGGCTGGATCTACGCCTGCCACGGCTTCGCCCACACCTCGCAGGTCCGCGGCCCGGACGACCCAGAAATCGTCATGCACTCGGGCAACACCTACCGCTTTCGCGACGACGGCTCACACATCGAAACCTTCACCCACGGACAAGTGAATCCGTTTGGCCTGGCCTTCGACCCGATGGGCAACCTGTACTCGGCCGACTGCCACTCGCTGCCGCTGTATGCGCTGCTTCGCGGCGCGTACTACCCCAGCTTTGGCAAGCCCGACGACGGCCTGGGCTTTGGGCCCGCAATGCTCAGTCATCTACACGGCTCGACCGGCATCGCCGGCGTGGTCTATTACGAGGCCGAGCATTTTCCCGACGCCTGGCGAGGCGCCGTTTTCATCGGCAACCCCGTTACGGGAGGAATCAATCATGACCGACTCGAGCCGCACGGCTCGACCTACGCGGCCATCGAGCAGCCCGATTTCCTGTCGTGCGACGACCCCTGGTTTCGGCCCGTGGATCTCCGCCTGGGGCCCGACGGGGCGCTGTACATCGCCGACTTCTACAACTGCATTATCGGCCATTACGAAGTGCCACTGACGCACCCCCGCCGCGACCGTGAATTGGGGCGCATCTGGCGCGTCGTCTACCGCGGCCAGCCGAGCCAGCCCGCGCCGCCGCCGGCCACGCCCGACCTGACGACATCCACGTTGGCCGAGTTGGTGGGAATGTTGGGCCGCGAGAATCTCGAGTTGCGTACGCTGGCCACGCACGAGCTGGTTGACCGGTTCCCAACCGAAGCGACGACCACGTTGCAAGCCGCCACGACAAATGAGAACCGCTGGCGAAGAATCCATGCCCTGTGGGCGCTGGAGCGGCTGGCCGCGCTCTCCGACGACACTTTGTCGCGATTGCTCGAAGACGACGAGCCGGCCGTTCGCGTCCACGCCGTGCGCCTGCTGGCCGAACGCCCAACGTGGGACGACGCGCTGCAGCAAGCGGCTCTGAATCGCCTCGGCGACGCCGAGCCACTCGTGCGCCGCACGGCGGCCGACGCCCTGGGGCGACATCCAACGCCGGCCGCACTGACCCAACTGTTGACGCTATGGCGCGAGACGGCTAGCGACGACACGCACTTGATTCACGTAACTCGCATGGCGCTGCGCGAGCACCTGGCCGCGCCGTGGGGATTCACCGCGGCAATGCAACGGCTCGCGGAGAACCCGGATGACGCGCCCCGGCTGGCCGAAATTGCCCTGGGGGTTCATACGCCAGCGGCCGCGTCGTTCGCCCTCGATCGGCTGCGGCACAACCAGGCCGCGCCGGCTCAACGCGAACCATTGCTGCATCATGCAGCTCGCCACGCTGCTGAAGACCAACTCGCCGCGGCGTTGGAATATGCCGCGACGCGCCGCGACGAAGATCGCGCGGCGCAATCGCGCGTTTTACGAGCCCTGGATCGCGCCCTGAAGGAGCGCGGGACCGAACGGCCCGAAGCGATTTCGTCCTGGGGCGCCGACCTGGCGGAAGACTTGCTCGCGGCGTCTGAAGTCGACGACATAAGACAAGGAGTCGAGTTGGCCCAAGCATTGCGCCTGCGCACAACGTTTGCCCGTTTGACCGAG
>CAYWTU010000022.1:0-14611 GCA_964461275.1 uncultured Pirellulales bacterium
GGCGAGTGCCGTCACGTCGGTTAGCCGGTTCACGGGATCGCCAGGCCGAAACGCCTCAGCGGCGGAGGTGACCATCACGCGCGAACCTTGGATGACCAGCGCCAAATGCGCCCGGTACAGCGCTTGCCGGCCCCGCTCGATATCCGTGGCGCCGGTCGCCTTGCCGCATGTGTGCGACGACGTCAGACCCAAGTCAGTAAGCGCGGCCGCGTCCAATCGCAAGTCTCGCCGGGCGTCGGCCAACGTCTCGCCCGCCAGTCGAAACACCTCGCCCCAGGTGCGCGACGAATCGTCGCGGCCGCGCACCGCGGCGCCAATGGCCGCCTCCGCCTGCTCCGCCAACTCCAACGCACGCGCGCCGGAGGGATTGAACCAGTCGCCCCAGTTCGATATTTGCCGCGTAGGCGGGCGCCACGCCGGCACGCTCGAGGCACGCGCAAGCGGCCCTAGCAGCCGGGCCGGCCAGCCACCTTCGTGCGACCGGCTGGCATGTCCTAGGAGCCAAAAATTGGGGGGCAGCCAAGCGGTCCACCGCGTTACCAGCGCCGCTGTGGCTAACTTTGGCGCTGGGTTCGAGAGGTGACGAAAGTGCGACCAGCCCCGGCCTGGCACGACGTATTCCAACTCCAACTGACATTGCCCCCGATCGGGAAGCAAGAACTCATACGTTCCCGCGTCTTCATGCCAGGCAACCGGCTCTCGGTCGATGGTCGCCGCCACGAGCCGCGCCGTCGGAGACAAGCGCACCGGCAGCGCGGCATTCGGCTTGGCCGTCAGGTACAGTCGCGCTCGATGGCGCGCGTCGTCTCCAGGACCGATGCGCGAATCAACATGCATGCGCCACACGACCGGCCCCGCTTCGGACGCCACGGCGCCCGACTGGACGACGACGCCTAGCCTAGCTGGCTTCGGACTGGAGAGATCATAGTCATAAGCGGCCAATGGATTCTCATTGGTTTCGACGTTGGGCAACCGCCGCTCCAATCCCCGTGGATGCAATTCCACAAGCGCCTCGGCGTCGGCCACAACCACGCACTCGCCCTGGCCTCCGCCGTCGGCCAGTCGCGGCAATGCGAAGTCAAAGCTTGCTTCGGCCGAGCAGGTGCGCCGCAAGACAATCTGACAGGCTGCCGACTGTGGAGGAGAAAGCCTGAGCTCATAACGGCCAGTGGGCCGGTCGTCGGGCATCGGCGCCGCGGTCACGGCGAACGACGGCCCGTCGCCGGCGGCGGCTTGCCAAGCGGCGCCGTCCGCCGGCAGTTGCACGACGACGCGCTCGATCGCGCCCCCCTGCGGAACCAGCAGCAGTCGATGCGACTCTTCGCGGCGGTCGGCCGACAGTCGCAGGTGGCTGCTCGCTCGGGCGGAAAACTCGAACTGGCCGTGCATGGGAATCAAAAGCGAGCCGGGCAAAGGCTGGCCGACATCGAACCACCAACCGTCGCGGTCGGGCCCCACGTCCCCCATCTCACTGAGGTCGAACGAGGCGGGATCGACGGCCAGCGCTTGTGCGGGACCGGCGACCGTCCATCCGACCGGTGCAGGCGTCTGCACGTTGAGCCACGACGCCTCGACCTGATCGTGCGGCGCTCGAAGCGGCCAAACGTCCAGGGCGGACAATGGCGCCATATCGTCACCCAATTCGCGCTCCAGTTCGATGCGCCACTGGCGATTGGCCGCAGCGGCGTCTCCGATGAATGGCGCGACGACCAACCGCGGCGACGGACCGGACTGCCTCTGAACGTGCCAATCGACCGCTTGATCCGTACGCCGATCTACAACGCCTACTACATTCCAGTTGGGGCCCAATTCAGTTTGCCAGGCGGTTATCCCGCCGATGGTCGCCTCGACGTTGGCCGTTACGACGGCCGTCAGCGAGCGGCGACTAGCCTGCGCCTGGCACGCCCATTTCACGCGGTAGGGCGTTCGACGGGTAGAAAACGTCGCTTCGATTTGAGTGCGCGGCCCAAAACACTGCGCCTCATAGACCTCGCCCGACGAAGCGCCGGAAAGAAGCGCGGCGCGACTCAGACGTCCATCGTTAATTTCAAGCCGTTCGACCAACAGCGGACGCTCGACCCGCAGCGTCTGCGTGCCATCCACCCATTGCCGATCGTCCACCGCAATGGTCGGCAACCGCCAAGCATGATCGAGCGTGACCGATGCATGTCCGCGAATGATCACCGGTTCGTTTTCCGAGGCGCCCAGGTCGCCCAGCGGCGCTTCCCAGCGGCGGCGGCGATCTTCTTCACCTGCCTCGCGCGGCGCCAGCTCGGCTCCACCGGCCCGACACTGGTCGATCTCCAGTTCAGGCGATGTGAAGAACACGAGCGATTTCGTCGTGGCGGCGGCGTTATCCAACAGCAGGCGCGCTTCGACCTCGAGCCGGTCCAGTCCCACGTCGTACGTCAGCCGTACCTTGCCGCGAAACGGCGTCAGCGCCGATGAATCTTCGGCATGTCGGCCCACGCGCAGCACGCTTCCGCCCGAGGGCGGCAGTGCGAAACTCCAGGCCGACTCATTGGATTCATCGGGCCGCCCCACCGCCGAGGCGCCGTCCACATGGGCTTCCAAGCCGGGCGGCAATCGCAACTGCAACGTCTGCGCCGCCGCCCAGGGGAATTCGAGCGGCCATGCCGTTCGGCCGGCCGCGTCGCGCTTGCCGCGCAGCGACCACTCGAGCGTCACGACGCCGGCGCCCGGCGCCTCGACCAGCGCCACTCCCTGGCTGCTGGTGGAAATGATCGCGGGAAGGGCCGAGGGGACATCGTCGCCGGTCGCCGGTTGAGTCGAACGAAACGTAGCCCGATGGATCGCGATGCCGCACGGCGCCAGCGGCAACCAATCGACCTCGTCGTGCCAGCGGGTCACATAAAGGGCCGCCGTGCCGCGCAACAAATCGTTGTCCGCTAGTTCGGCCACAAACTCGGCGCTGTCGATCGCCCGAGGAGCAAGTCGCGCGGCGCGATTCCCCACGGAGCCACGCCACAACGATTCGAACTCGGCTGCCGGCACGGGAATCATGGGCTCGGCGCTGCGCGGCCAAAGCTCCGGCGAACCGGCCGGAACGTAGGCCCGCACCAGCGGCGGCGGTGGTGGCGCTTCGGGCGACGTCGCCTCTTGAGCCGTTGCCGGCAAGGCAATCAGGCCGACGGCGGCCGCCAGCCGGGCGACGATGTGTCCTCGAAATCGACCAGCGCTCGTCATGCTTGAGAATCCGGCGTGACGACCGGCACCGGAAGCGACTGGGTGGTGGCAGGCGCCGGCACGGGATCGGCCGGCCGGAGCACCGTGGGGCGGCTCGACTTCCCGGTGGGGCGCTGCACGATCGAGCTGCCGAGGGGCCGCGCCACATTTGTCGCGGCCCCGTTCGTTGCCCGCGGTCTGGAGAGCCACGCAGCCACCAGCGCCAGCCCCGCACCGGCCAACGCCGCCTGACCGACCAGCAGCGCCGTGTCAGGACGCCAAAGACAGGCCGCCCCCAATATCGTCGCCAGTAGCAGCACCATCCATGGCCGACGCAGCGCCGGCCAGTACAACAGCGCAAACCCAAGGCCCAAGGTCGCTCCCGAGGCGCCCAAGATCAGCCACGAGCGAGTCACGCCACGCAGTTCGGCCGCGGCGGGGCGGGTGAATGAGCTAAACAAATACACGTTGGCCCGCGACGGCACGTCCGCCTCGGCCGACGCCCCGGACCAATCCTCCAGTTGTGCCTGATCGAGCACCGGCCGGCGCGCCAGCCCCAGCCCGCGCCAGCCCCAGCGGTGTTCGGCCAGCCATCCCTGGGGATCGTCCAACAGGTGAACGTGCGCCGGAAGAATCACCTGCCAGTACTGTCGATGCACGGCTGTCGACCCCACCATGGCCGGCAACTCAACGGTGGCTCGACCGATGCGCGGCCAGCCGCTCGCTAGTGCTGCACGCAACTCGACTAGGTGCGGCCGCGGCGACGTTTCGTCGGGCCACGACAGCTCGATGTGCCCCTGGGCGGTCACGCGATAGTTGGTCCGCTCGCCATCGAGCCACACCTCCAGCGAGTTGGCGACGATGCGCGTCGGAAGAGATAAAGCCACTTGCCTGCCGGACGTAAGCACCCTGAACGCCGCCCGCATCGCTGTCGTGTCGCCGAGAAAGTTGGTTTGCACCCACGCCCGTTCCACAATCACCGCGGCGGCGGTTGGATTGGGAATCAACGTTGCCAGCAAGGTCGCCCGTTGCGCGGGCACGTCGCACGACAGCCGCAAGGCGGCGGCATTCTGTCCCTTGCGGCTTTCGTCACTGGGGCGCCACGGTCCAACCGGTTCGGCCTGCACGCGAATCGTCGACTTGCCCGTTGCCGTCAGGCGGTTGCTCTCCAGTTGGCCCTGACCGGGCGCACATAACGGGAGCTCGAGCCGCCGCGTGACCTCGGCCGCCAACGGTTCCATGGCTACGCGATACGCGATCGACAATTGCCACTGTCCGGTGCGGGCGGTCGGCAGTCGCACTTTGAGGCGGGCCGCCTCGCCGGGCTGGGCCGCCGGCGCCACGCTCCAGGCGCCCTGTGTCAGCCCTTGACCGTTAAGTGTGCATTGCCAGGCCGGCTGAGCCGCCAACTCCGCCGGGACGAGCATTGTCAACTCGGACAGCGGCTCATGCTGCACTCGATAATCAAAAAGTTGCTCGACTTGAGCCGCTTGTTCCTCAAGCACCACGCGAGTGAGCGCCGCAACGGAAACCTCTCGGGGCAAGATCCGAACGGAGGCGACCAGCGGAGCGTCGGGCCGAGAACTGCGCCAAGCAAGTTCCTCACGCCCCTCGCCGGCGGTTCGCTCCGCGGACGCCACGGGCGTCCAATCCGATCCGGCCGCCTCTGCCGCCGTCCACTGCACGTTCTCGGCCACAGCGATTCTCACTTGCACCGGCGACGATTCCACTCCCTGCGGGACCGGCAACGTCCACGTGACTTGGCCCTCGGCAGGAAGATCGCGCCGGGCGATGACCTCGAAGACCGCTTCGCCCTGCGACGTACCCGCCTGCTCGGGCGCGGTCGCCACGACTTCGGCCGCGTCAGCCGCGGACGCGTTGGCTTCGGCGCCGGCCAGCGCGAACCGTTCGATGGTCCAACCGTGGGTGGCCAGCCGCAAGGCCGCCGGCGCCGCCCCACGGATCGCGTAGCGAAGTTCTCCTCGCAGCAAGGCCCGATCCGCGAAGATTTCTAGACGGTAGCTTGGCGCCACCGTCACCTGGGCCGGCCGGGCGACGACTGTGGCCGTAAACTCAAACGGTTCGCCCAACAGGGCAAACGCGCTGGAAAGGCCGCCTCGCTGAAAACCGACCGGCAAGAGTCCCACATCCAACGGCCGCAGGCCCTGGGTTCGCTCGACGGACAATTGCCAGCGCGGGTCGCCGCCGATGCCAACAAAACCGACGGCACGCGCCGCTCCCGGCACATCCCATGGCGCCACCCGCAACGCGGCGCCGCCCTGGGACTCCTCCAACGAAAGATCGGCCGATATCTCGACGGACATGGGCGCCGCAGTGGGTTCTTCCAGTTCAACGTTCAGCGTCCCTCGGCCATCGGCGCCGGCTGGCTGTTCCGTAATTCTCACCCCGGGCGGAGCCGGCGGGGCCCACCGAGCGCCGTTCGGCAAGCGTATCGCGAACTGGTTGAGCGGCGGACTGGCGCGATGAACCGTCAGCCGATTGTTGAGCCGGGCGCGACCACGGTCCAACTCCACGTACAGCCACTGCTGAACGTCCAGCGGCGTGGGCGAGGCGACGTCCGAGGCCCGCCTGGCCCAACGGAGATCGATGTCGCCATGGGCGCCTTGGACGACTAATTCCGCCTTGCCGGCGGCGTCGCGCTGACTCAGGCGCCCCGCACCGCCTGCCAACTGTGCGGTTGAATCGGCCTCGGGAATGGTCAGGCCAAGCTTCGACGTTGCAGCCACCGGCAATGCCAGACGCAGGCTCGTGCCGGCGGCGTCCTTGTTGAGCGGCGCGATGAGCTGCCAGCGAACCTGGTGCGCGGAGTCCGCCGGGCCACGCAGCCACAACGTCCAACCCTGCTGTGGTTCGTAGTGCGCGCGAAAGTCCCCCGGGCCCTCATGCTGCGGCGGCGCCACAGCAGTCGCCTGCGACATCCGCAGCGGCACGCGAATCCAACCTTCGCGATCGACTTGAAGCGAAAGGTTGGCCTCCAAACGGACTGCGCCATCATCGACTTCGCCCACCAAAGCCAACTCGTCCAGCGTAAACGGCGGCGCCGCCGCGCCGGCGGCCAATCCTTGGACGACCTCCCAAGCCTGGCGAAGCTGTTCCAGGTCCATCCCCAACACGGGCGCCAAGCGGCTCGGGTCGCGCGGATCGGGGACGTAGAAGATTTCCAGGTCGGCGCTTGTCCCGTTGATGGGCGATTTCGCGGCCACATCGGTCGGTCGCGAAGGCGGCGTTGCCGTCGAATCGGCCTCTGGCGACAACGGATCGGGTGCGGCGGGCGCCGATTCGTTCGTGGCCGCCGGGGTTTCGTCTTCCGCCGGCGCAATCGCCGTCAACTGCGTCAGGCCCAGCCCGACGACGAAACACCACAACCTGGACCACCGGATGGTCATCGGCGAGCCTGAGTGCCGATCGCGGCGGACCGAAGACATCCGTGCCTGGGGGCCGCTGCGGCAGAACTGGAAAAGGTAGAAAAGAGGAGATTCCCTGCCTTCGAGTTTACCTGCCCCGCCCCGCGGCGGAAAAGCAAAGCTCCCAAACCGGGGGGTGCATTGGACAACCACGTTCGCCATCGTCGCCGTCACGACTCACCGTATATCTATCCTGCAGGTCTAGCGCATGGCCCCATCGCCTACCGTCGGGGTGCAGGTTGCACGAATCCCGAGCGGCAGGTTACAAGTCTCGCTGGGCCGCTGGCCGCACCGCCTCATCCATCCGACGTCTGAGAGCTTTCATGTCGTCCCCCAATAAATCGCGTCCCGTCGCGTCGCCCGCCCCCTCGGGCCTGCCGTGCGCGGAGCAGATGACGGTTGAGCAGCACATCCTCGAACAGCAGCAGATCAAGCACCCGTCGGCCAGCGGCGAGTTCTCGTGGCTGCTCTCGGGCATCACGCTGGCCACCAAGATGGTGGCCGCACAGGTTCGCCGTGCCGGGCTCACCAACCTGTTGGGCGAGGCGGGAGGCAGCAATGTTCACGGTGAGGAGCAGCAACGCCTGGACGTATTCGCCAATCAGGCCTTGCTGCACAGCCTGGGCGGACGAGGCAACGTCGGAGTATTGGCGAGCGAAGAAAATGAGGAGCCGATTACGGTGCTCGAAAGCGCCGACCGCGGCAAGTACATCGTCATCTTCGATCCGCTCGACGGTTCGAGCAACATCGACCTGAACGTGGCCGTCGGAACCATCTTTTCGATCTTCGCCCGCGAAAGCGGCACGAATCGCCCGGCCGTGGACGACGTCTTGCAGTCGGGCGATCGGCAGGTGGCGGCCGGCTACGTGGTGTACGGCTCGTCGACCATGTTGGTCTACACCACGGGCGACGGCGTGTTCGGTTTTACCCTCGATCCGTCCATCGGGGCCTACGTGCTCAGCCACAGCCGCATTCGGATGCCCGAGCGCGGCGAGGTGTACTCCGTGAACGAGGCCAATGCCGACAGCTTCCCGGAGTACTGCCGGCGATTCTTGCACTGGCTCAAGAGCGGCGAGAACGGCGTGGTGTATTCGTCGCGCTACGTGGGCTCGCTGGTGTCCGATTTTCATCGCACGTTGCTCAAAGGGGGCATCTTTCTTTACCCTCCTACCGCCCGCTACGACCACGGCAAGTTGCGGCTGATGTATGAGGCCAACCCGATCGCCATGATCGCCGAGCAAGCCGGCGGCATGGCCAGCGATGGCAAACGGCGAATCTTAGACATTCAGCCCGAGGCCTTGCACCAGCGGACGCCGCTGTACGTCGGCAGCAAGTACGAGATCGAGCGGCTGCACGCCTTTGCGCTGCAGAAACAGCGGTAGCGGCGGAGGGTCGCGCGCAATGCCCAGTCGCAGGGTTCACGGTTGAACGTCGTCGATCGGGGGCAGGTCTGCATCGAGCGGGTCCGATTCAGTTTCGGCGTTTGCTGCCCCTAGACGCTGGGCAAGCCCTGGAGAAAGCTCAATCGCCCGCTGAAAATCGCTTTTGCTTTCCGCCACACGACCCATCAGCTTAAGGAGTTGACCCCGGCCTGCGTACGAGGCGCCCTGTTTGGGGTCGAGCCGAATGGCCTCATTGAAGTCCCGCAGCGCCGAGTCGAAATCCTTCTGCAAGGCGAGCGCGCACGCGCGGCCCCAATAGCCGGCCGCCAGTTGGGGCGCTTGTCGGATCGTTTCCGTAAAATCGGCGACGGCATCCGCCAAATTCTTCCGCGCCTGGTGAACCGTGCCGCGGTGGTAAAGCGCCATGAAATTCTTGGGACTGGCCTGGATGACGGCGGAAAAATCCCGCTCGGCCGGTTCCCATTCCTTCTTCAACCGATGAGCGTTGCCACGATTCATCAAAGCCGTCAAGGCGTCGGGCTTGATTTGTAGGGCGCGAGACGCGTCTGCAATCGCCCCATCCAAGTCGCCTAGCATTTGCTTGCAATATCCACGGTTGCTCCAACCGACCCAGTTGCTAGGAAATCGCTCGATCAGTTCCGAGGATGAATGCAAGGCCTGCTGAAACTGGCCCAAATCGCAATGCACCTTGATAATCTCAATCAAAAAATCGGCGTCCCGTTCGCCCAGCGTGTCCGCCAAGGCTAGCTGTTCTTCAGCTTTCTCGGTCAAACGGCGGATGGCGTAGATGCGCGCCAATACGATGGCTGCGCCGCGATTCTTGGGGTTGAGCTTGGCCACTGCGACCGCGTCCGCCAATGCATCGTCCAGCCGTCCCAATGCGATACGCCCACGAGCGCGCCACCCCAGCGCGGGTGCGGAATCCGGGTTGAGCCGCAGCACGGCGTCCACGTCGGCCAGGGCTTTGTCGAATTGCTCCGCAACGAAGTACAGACTTCCTCTCAGCAAGTGAAACTCAGTGTCGTCTGGATGCTCTTTGAGAGCCTCGTTGGCGATTTCCAAGCAGCGCTCCGTTTCACCCCGTTTTTGACAGACGCCGTACAAGAGTCGACTCGCGTCCAGCCGATAATTGGGATCCTTGAGCGCCACAACCGCGGCCCGCTCGGCCTTCTCCAGCTCACCGTATTCGCAGAACACCCAACCGCGAGACAATTGCATCCTTGCGTCGTCCGACACATGTTGGGAGCTTCGTTCCTCATCGGCGAGCGCTTCGTCTTTGCGTCCCAATCGGGCCAGCGACCATGCACGCGCCGCCAGCGCCTGGCTTTGCAACCATGCTTCGTCCGTCCCTTCAATCGCCTTCGTGTAGTCGGCAATGGCTTCTTCGTGTCGCTGCTGTTCTTGATGCACGTGTCCGCGATTCACGTACACTTTGAAATACTTAGGATCTCGCTCGATCACCACCGCATAATCGCGAAGCGCTTCGTCATACCGTTTGAGCTTGAACAACGCGTTGCCCCGGTTGTTGTACGCCCGAAGGTTATCGGGATCGAGTCGCAGCGCTTCCGTTGCGTCGGATTCGCCATTTTGGTATTCCCCCGTCTCATTGTGATGCAAAGCCCGCCCGTTCCAGTACTCCGAGTTGTTGGGCGCCAGGCGGATCGCCTCGTCGTAGTCCTTGAGCGCTAATTTCGCTTTCTTCAGGGCAAGATATGCTTTGGCGCGCGAATAGTAGACGTGCGGGTTTTGGGGGTCTAGGTTGAGCGCGCGGCCAAAGTCGCGAACGGCCAGCTCGTTCTCGCCCGTCATCGCGTGTATGTTGCCTCTCCCCAAATAGCCGCCCGCGAAATTGGGCGCCAGGCGGACGACTTTGCCAAAGTCGGCCGCGGATTCGCGCCAACGCCCCAATTGGCCGGTCGCCTCGCCGCGCCAGAAGTAGGCCATCACGTCGTTGGAATCCCGCTCCAGCGCCGCGCTGGCGGCCTGAGCCGCTTCCTCGAGTTTCCCCTGACCCACGAGAATTTCCGCCATCCAGCGATGCGGCGCACCGTTCGTCGCGTCCAACTCTGCGGCGCGGCGAAACTCTGCCGTTGCAAGGTCGAATTCCCGGCGGTACGCAAAAATCGCCCCTTGGATGACGCGCAGCCGAGCGTCCCCCGGAGTCATCGTCTCCAGACGCTTTAAGTCGGCTTCCGCTTCGTCGATCCGGTTCAACTGCACATACGCTTCCGTACGCAGCGTCAGCGGCGCCGGAAGGTTGGGCGCCAGGCTCACGGCGCGATCCAAGTACGGCAGCGCCCGCCCGGGGTCTCTTTGAATGCAGCGAATCGCACCGAGCTTGAGATAGGCGCGAGGCTCGTACTTATTGATCCGAAGCACGGCTTTCAGATCGGCCTCGGCCTGGGTCGCTTCGCCGGCCGAAATGAACAAGCCAGCGCGCTCGAGATAGGCTTCGTAGAAACGTGCGTCGGAGGCGATGGCTTCATTCAGGCTCCGCATGCAATCGGGCAATTGACGCGACGCGGCTTGTGCAACCGCTCTGGCGAACATGGCCCAGGGATAGTAGGGTTGAACGCGGAACACGTCTTCACAAATCTGCAAGGCGTCCTCGGGTCGGGCCAGATTCGCCAGGCAAATGGCGCGCAGGCAGTGCGCCAGAAGATTCTGTTCGTCGAGCTGAATGGCTTTCTCCGCATCTTGTAAAGCACCCGCGAAATTCCCCAACGCCATGACAGCAACGGCCCGCTGGGTATGCGCCGCCGTGAGTTTCGCATCTAGTTGTATGGCTGCGTCCAAGGCCTTCGTGGCCAGATCGAATCGCCCGAAGGCGTAGTGGGCCCGTCCGTAGGCTGTGTAGATGCGGGCTGAACGAGGCTCGTTCCTAGCGGCGACCGCCAGATCCTCAAAGGTTCCTTTCTTGTCGCGCAATTCCATGCGGCATTCGGCGCGCCCCAACCGCGCGTGGATGTGGTTGGGGCGCCTTTCCATGACGGCGCTAAAGTCGTCCGCTGCTTTGGCAAACGCGCGCTGATGTTGCCGTGCGATCGCTCGAGCCAGGTGCGCCAAGCTTTGGCTGGAGTCGATTTCGACGGCCGCGTTGGCGTCGGCAATCGCATCCACGTCGTCGCCGTTTTGGGCCCTGGCCATGGCGCGATATGCCAATGCGCCGGCGTTCCGTCGATCCTGTCGCAGCGATTGAGAAAATGCGTCGATCGCCGAGTCGAACGCGCGACGCTGATAGAACTGTTTGCCGCGTTCCAGCCATTCCACCTCGCTCGGTTCGGCGGCTGGGGCCATGCCGACGGCGCAGAGCAGCGCACTCAGCGTCCAGCGGCAGACAGGCAACCTCGGCTGACCTCGAATCGCACTGAACGACATTCCAACCCTTGCGCGTCAGAATTGAACGGCAACTGAAGCGACCGGCCACGCTCGTGTGCAAAAATCAAACCTACCTGAATGGGATTATACGTCGCACACTAACGATTCAACAGCCGAGACACCCGCCACACGGCAGATCAGTTGTTCGGTTCGGGCCGACTGAAAGGGCGCCATGGCGACGAGCGGTACTCCGCCGTGGCCATGCTTTCTCGGCAGTTCTTCATGCTCACGCAAGCGTGGCGCATGGCGCCCGTTTCGCCAACTTGAAAAACTGATTGGCCGTAATACCCGCCCGCCCTTGTCACTGCTTGCTGCTCGGCGAATCGGCGCGCTGTACAACTTTGCCGGTTGCGGCCACTCTGTCAGCCCTCGGCGGCTTCTAGTCCCGTCGCAATGGCAAACCTTGCCGCCTGGCGAAAGCCTGCTGGAAACTCCGCCGGTATCGGGTGTACCCAAAACGCTCAGTGCGCCTGCCGCGCTCGGCCGAAAGTCTCAAGGGACACTACGTCCTATCCCGTTTAACTCGCACGGGAGGATTACGAGTCACGCCGCTCAAAACCGGCTTGACTCATCGTGGCCGCACCGCCGGCACGGGCCTATGGCCCGCGGCCGCCGCTGCGCGAAACCGTTTTCTTGGGAGACAGGCGGATGAAAGTTAATCTCTTGCGCAAGCTGGCGGCCTTATTGTCGCTGGCCATTGCCTGCGGCCCGGGCCTGGCCCAGGCCGAGAACGTGAAATTGGCCTCGTATTGGTCCGAAGAGGCCAATGCGGCCTTGGCCGAATCGAACGATGCGGCCAGCGCCGGCGGCGCGTGCTGCGGCAGTTCGTGTTGCGATGCCGGCAACTCATGCTGCGGCGGAAGCTGCTGCGATACGTGCGGCGGCTGCTGCGGAGGCGGTTTCTTCGGCGGGCTGCCGGCCATGTGTGAAGAGGGGCCGCTGCTGAACATCATTGGTTTTGCCGGGTTCGACGCCTGGAAGACCCAAGCCGACACCGACTGGCCCAGCCAATTCGGCATTGTCAACGGCGTCAATGCCGGGGCGCCGATCCCCTTGCTCAGCCGCTACGGCATCGGCGGCCAATTGGGCGCCAGCTACGGCATCTACGATTGGCAAGGCCGCGAAACGGGCGAAGACGGCAGCTCGCAAGAGCAAATCTTCGTCACCAGCGGTCTGTTCCGTCGGGCCGACGCCGGCATGCCGTTCAATTTTGGCCTGGCCTACGACATCATGCTCAACGACAACTTCGGCGAAGATTCGACCGAACCGTACCTGGGCCAATGGCGCGGGTTGATCGGTTTCGCCTTGAGCGCGCGGAACGAAATTGGTTGGTGGGGCGCGTTTCACGATCGCCGCGACGCCCAGGACGGAATTCGCTTCCGCACCGTGGCGCAGAACAATATGTACTGGCACCACAATTTCCTCAACG
Organism: uncultured Pirellulales bacterium; assembly: GCA_964461275.1. Taxonomy (GTDB): domain Bacteria; phylum Planctomycetota; class Planctomycetia; order Pirellulales; family CAYNRE01; genus CAYWTU01. Next base: position 12,822 of record CAYWTU010000022.1, read on the forward strand.
GCGCCGATAGCTGGCTGTGGGTCGGAATTCCCGAGCGGAACCGCCTGAATGGCCGTGGCAGCCTGTACGAGTGGAACCTGGGCGGGTTGGTCAACGTCCCGTTGACCGAGCGCACCGGCATCTACGGCAGCTTCGCCTACTTCTGCCCGAGCGCCCCGGCGGGCAGCGACGCGGCGGTTGAAGAAGAGGCCTACCAATTGGGCATCGGCCTGAATGTGTTCCTGGGCGCTTCGTCGCGCAACTCCACGGTCGCCGGCCGCTGCTGGGCTCCGCTCATGCCGATGGCCAACAACGGCAACATGGTGGTTGACACCCGCGGCACGGATTAGCTAAGGCTGAACGAGCCAGCTCGCTGGCTCGACTGAGTCCGACTGTCATCTCTCAGGCGGGTGCGGTCCTGCGATAGGACGCGCACCCGCCTGATTTTTTTGTCTCCTCAATACCAGGCCCGCTTGTCCACCACGTGCATCAGCGGTTGGCCCGCGACGAACCGCCGTACGTTCTCTAAAAGAACTTCCAGGTGCCGCTCGGCAATCCCCAGCCCAAAACCGGCTACATGCGGCGTCAGGATGACGTTCTCGAAATTCCATAACGCGTGCTCGGCAGGCAACGGCTCGGTTTCGTACACGTCGAGCGCCGCCCCGGAGATCCAACCTTCGCGAAGCGCCTGGACCAGCGCGTCCAGCGAAACAATCGCCCCGCGGCCAACATTGATAAGATAGGCGGTCCGCCGCATGGCCCGAAACTGCTCCTCGCCAAACCAACCGGCGGTCTGTGGCGTATGGGGAGCGCAGATCACCACATAGTCGGACGACTCGAGCAGTCGTGGCAATCGCTCGGGCGGCTGCACCCAATCGACACCCTCGGGCGTTGCGGCAACCACCGGATCGATCGCCACCACGCGCATCCGATGCGCCGTCGCGCGACGCAGGATCTCGCGGCCGATGCTCCCCAGTCCGACGATCCCTAATGTAGCGCCCGCCAGGGTGGCGTGCGCACGGTCGATCGGACTGACGACGCCGGGGCCGTAGGCAAAGTCTTGCCGCGTTTCCTCGCCGCCCACCGGCGCCCAGCGCCGCTCTTGTCGCTGGCGAAAGTAGCTGAGGAACTGACGAGCAAACGCAATCATATACCCCATCACCTGGTCGGCGATTGGATCGCAGTAGATGCCCCGCATGTTGGTCACCGCGCAGGGGTGTTCGACCAATTCGGGAAACAAATAGCGCTCCATGCTGGCGGTCGGGGCCTGCACCCAACGCAACTGCCGGCTCGCCGCCAACAATCGCGGCGTAAGCTTGCCGAAAAAGGCTTCGGCCGTCGCCATGGCCAGGCCCGCCTCAGCCTCGCTTGACGCGTTGATCACCGCCAGCGACCCGGCCGCCCGGCGCACAGCCTCCAACCGGTCGACATCGATCGGCGGCCAAATCACCAGCCGCCGCGGCACCGGCTGGTCCGCGAAGTTGCGCGTCAGGTCGAACTCCTGCGACATGGGTGAAATTGCCTGTCGTCCAAAGCACCTATGCCGCGGCCCTTGACGGCCGCCTACAATCCCGCTGGCCGGGCACGACGAGCCCGACACGTGCCGTGGGACAGTTGAATCGGCCGCCAGTGTACTGGCCGCCGACGGTGGGCAACAGCCTCGCCAAGTTCGATAGGGAAGCTCATCGTCATGAAAACCGGTCGATTGATTCCAACTTTTGCGTCCATATATTTGGCGCTCGGGTCTGCCGCGGCAGTGCCGGGTGATACGCTGGCTACCTGGCCCCAATGGCGAGGACCGAATCGCGACG
>CAYWTU010000023.1:0-14546 GCA_964461275.1 uncultured Pirellulales bacterium
CTGCCAGCCGAGAAAATCGACGTTGGCAGCTTTCATCATGGCGTCGCTGGCTTCGACCAAAGACACAAAGCCCTTGGTCTCGATCATGCCCAGCGCTTCCATCACCTTGGCCATAACTCACCTCGCTTGGAATCAAAAAAAGGGAACAACAAGTATCGCAAAAGCTCGACCGCCAACGGGCCGGAAGAGCCGGTCACTGCTCTATTGCTTCAGTAACTCCACGCCCCGGGCGTGATCCAAATCGGCCGAATTGCCCTCGTCGGTGTCCAAATGCACCTCGAGCTTGCTCGTGGCGTCGGCCCGCACCAACAGGTCGCGAAGCACGACGCTGCACGACGAATCGATGCGCAGGCTCATCCGGTCGCCGTTTTTCACGCCGTAGTAATCCGCGTCCGCTAGACTCATGTGGACGTGGCGCTCGGCCCGAATCACACCCTGTTTCAATTCCACCACCCCCGCCGGACCGACCAGAACGCAGCCCGGAGTCCCTTCCACCTTGCCGCTGGGCCGCACTGGCACGTCGATGCCCAGTGAAATCGCGTCGGTGAACGCCAACTCCACCTGACTGTGCGGACGCGTGGGGCCAAGCACCCGCACCGCCGGCAACATCCGTCGCCGCGGCCCCACCACCATCACCGTCTGCTCGGCCGCGTAAAACCCGTCTTGGTACAGCGGCTTGTGGACGGAGAGCTTCTGCCCGGCGCCGAACAGCGTTTCGACATGCGCGTCGGTCAGGTGCAGGTGTCGGGCGGAAATGCTGACCACCAGCTCCGCACGTTCGCGCGGCGCGCCGTTCTGTCTCAAGACAATCTCCCGCACAATGCGTTCAATCGTCTGCCGATCCGGCGCGGCGTTGGTTCGTATGGCCGACATGGTTCTTGCTTTACGCGGTTCGATTCGATTTCTAATCAGGTTGTCGCCGGCGCCGCTTCTTGCGTCGCCGCCAACACGACGTCGGCCCCAGCGCTCGCCAATCGTTCGCGCCAATCGTCGGGCGCTTTGTCGTCGGTCACCAATCGGCCCACCTGGTTCAACTCGCATAAGTGAGCCAGGCTGCGGCGCCCGAATTTTGTGCTGTCGGCCACCACGATCACCTCGTCGGCGGCTCGCATCATCGCCCGCTCGGTTTCCACCAAGAGCAGGTTGCTGTTGTAGTAACCCCGTTCGGTGATTCCGCCCACGCTCAAAATCGTCCGCCGCACGGTCACGCCCGCCAGCATCTGATCGGCATACGGCCCCAGCGAGACGCCGGTCCGCGGATAGACGTAGCCGCCGATAAGCACCAGGTCGGCCGACGGGTTGGCCGCGAACAAGTTGGCCACGGGGAGCGAGTTGGTCACAATTTGCAGCTCCCGCCCCACCAGCAGCCGGGCGACTTCGTAGGTGGTGCTGCCGCCGTCCAAGAGCAGCGTATCGCCGTCGTCGATCAACTCGGCAGTTCGCCGGGCGATCGCCTGCTTCTTCTCCCAATGGGCCGGCTGCCGCTCGTCGAAGGGGGGCATGGCCGGACGCCCGCCGGTGTAAAACACGCCCCCGTGCGTCCGCCGCGCGGCGCCGCTCTCTTCCAGGGAATCCAGATCACGCCGAATCGTCGATTCAGAAACTTGCATCTGCTCGGCCAGTTCCGGCAACGAAACGAACCCGCGGCCCCGGATAAGGTCCAACAATCGGTTGCGTCGTTGCTCGGCCAGCACGTCGGTTATCCCGTGAAATCGGACCGTCCCACCTGTTGGAACGCATGATAGTATACGACACATATTGATCTAATTCAATCAGTTTATGGTATATTTCGTCACATAATGGCAAGTAATCGTGCGCTAGTTCAGTCATTGAATGACTCATGTCACTCATAAATAGCCATAAATGGTCATATTTTGTCGCCAAATTGCCCCCCTGGCGCGACATCATGCGCCCCCTTCCCTGCGAACGACATCACCGTCAAACTGGACCTCCATGGCCATTCTTCAAATGCGACGAATTCTGACGCAAAGTCCTGATACAAAATGCCTTAGTGCCGTTCGCATTCGTCCCATGCGTTACCCGGACGATGTCCAACCATGGCTGCATCTGCGGCGAGAGGCATTTGCCCGCCTGCGACTCGGGGTGCGGGACTGGACGGTGGAAGATTTCGAGCGTGAATTCACCGCCAAACCATGGTGGAATCCGAGCCATGTCTGGCTTGCAGAACCCGGGCCGGAGATTTTGGACAGCGCCGAGTCCAGGCCGGTAGGAACGGTCGCACTGGCCAGGCGCGGCCAGCGGCACGAGATTCCGGCGGTGCATTGGCTGGCGGTTTTGCCCGCCTGGAGACGCCTTGGAGTGGCGAAGACCCTGTTGGCAACGCTCGAAACCCGCGTCTGGGACCTGGGGCTCCGCGAAATCTGGCTGGAAACGCACGATAAATGGCTGGCCGCCGCGCAGTTCTACCGATCGGCCGGCTACGAAATCGTGCCGATTGCTCGGGGTGAGCAGGGCCTGGCGTAACAAACCGGCCCGCTATTCGCGTGGGATGAAACCTATAGGATGGGGGCGACTTTCAGCCCACCGTGGCACCGTGGCCACCCCGTAAAAAGCGGTATCCCGCAGTTTGCCGAAGGTGGCTACACTGGAACCACGTCTGCCTGGGCACCGGTTACCTTCCGTTCGTACGCCCCCGATAGTCCGCCATGCCTCCTTCTAGCACGCATCGCCTGGCGTTTGAGCGTCCAATCTACGAATTGGAGGAGCGGCTGGCCAAGCTTGAAGGCCTGTCGAGCCACGATGTGGCCCACCGCGACGAAGAAATCCGTCGCGTCCGCCGCGAGCTTTCGGACCTGAAGAAAAAGGTCTACTCGCAACTCGAGGCCTGGCAAAGCGTCCAGGTGGCCCGGCACCCCGATCGGCCGATGACCACCGACTATATCGACCTGATCTTCGATGAATTCGTCGAGTTGCATGGCGACAAGGCGTTTGGCGACGATCGGGCGATCCGTACGGGTTTCGCCAAGCTCGACACGCACAAGGTGCTTCTGGTCGGCCACCAGAAGGGCAAGACTCTCAAAGAGCGCAGTGCATGCAACTTCGGCCATGCCCATCCCGAGGGTTATCGCAAGGCGCTGGCGAAGATGCAGCTGGCGGCCAAGTTTGGCATGCCGGTCGTCTGCCTCATTGCTACACCTGGCGCCTATCCGGGCATCGGAGCCGAGGAACGTGGCCAGGCTCAGATGATCGCCAACAACATCTTCGAGATGTCGCGGTTGGCCACGCCCGTTGTTTGTGTCGTGATTGGCGAAGGTGGGTCAGGCGGAGCGCTGGGCATCGGCGTGGGGGACCGTGTGGCGATGCTCGAGTTCGCCTACTACTCGGTGATTAGTCCCGAAGGCTGCGCCGGCATCTTGTGGAAGAGCGGCGACTATGCCGAGCACGCAGCCCGGGCGCTCAAGCTGACATCGACGGACCTGCTGCGGTTTGGCGTGATCGACGACGTGATTGAGGAGCCGTTGGGGGGCGCCCATCGCGATCACCATCAGATGGCGGGACGGCTCAAAATGTATCTCTCGCGGTGCCTACGCGAACTGACCGGCAAGCCGGTCGATCGACTGTTGCAGCAGCGGTACGAGAAGTTTCGCAAGATGGGGATGTTCTTCGAGAATCCCCCGGCGGCGCCCGCCGGTACGCAGCAGGCAGAAACGCCCGCCGCAAGTGCGCTGGCGCAGCCGTAACTACTGGGCGACCGACAGGGCGGCCCGGTTGCGCGTCATGCTGCGGGCCAATTTTCCGCGACGACGAACTCGCCCCGTGCGTCACGACGCAGTTTGCTGGCGGCGGCGTGCGGGTCGTGGCTCCACAGAATTACGCTGCCGCGGTCGACGGCCTGGCCAAGTTGGCGGGGCTTTTCGCGCCGCGATTGAAGTGGATACAAGTCATAGGCTAGGGCCCATAATCGCCGCACATGGGCCGCCGATGGACACAAATCGCCGAGGCACACTGCCGAGGCGCCCTGGTCCTCGATGTGAATTGCCAGATGCCCACGAGTATGGCCGCCCGTGACCTCCGCTCGAACTCCGGCCAAAAGTTCGTCTCCGTCGTCGATCCATTGCACATTTCCGCTGTTTGCCAACAAGGCGAAGTTGTCGGGCGGATAGGCGCCCGCCAGTTCGTCGGCGCCGCTGGTCGCGTCTTCCCACTCCACTCGCCCCAACAGGTGCCTCGCCGTTGGAAACACCAATTGCAACTGTCCGCCGACGCGGCGCGTCAGTCCGCCGGCGTGGTCCCAGTGCAGGTGGCTGAGGATGACGGTGTGGATACTGTCGGCCGCCACATTCAATCGCGCCAACTCTTCGGCCAGCGGCTCGCCCGGCTGCAGGTCGTAGAACTTGCGGTCCAGCGGCGCGTGCTTGCCGCCGTAGCCAACGTCGATCAGCGCCGTGTGGCGCCCGTCGCGCAGAAGAAAACAGTTGCAGGCGCAGGGCAACCGGTTCTGGGCGTCGGGCACGTGGGCCATCTGCCACAGCCGCCGCGGCACCACGCCAAACAGCACGCCGCCGTCCATCTGGAACCGGCCGCCTTGCAAGAAGTCGATTCGCCAGCGCCCGATTTGCACGAAACGGGCGGCGTGAGAAACAACGGCGGGTGGCGGGGCAATGGCCATCAGGGAAGTTGACTCACCACGATTTTGCCAGCGGCCGACCGAGGGAGTGAGTCAACCATCGCTACGCGCCGTGGGCATTTGTAATACACCAGCCCGCGCTCGCAATGGTCGCGGATATCGTGTGCGGCCAAACCGGGAGCGACCACCGCCGCCTTGACGAATTGCCTGCCGTTGCGGTCGGCGCCGGGATAAACCTTGACCTGCTGTACGCCATCCAGCGCGGCAATCCACTCCTCGACCTCGCAAGGAACCACCTTAAGGCCCCCAACATTGATCACCTCCGACTCGCGACCGTACAGCGTGACGCCGCCCCGGTCGTCCAACGTGGCCAGGTCGCCGGTCTCGAACCAACCGTCGGCAAGCGGACTGGCATCCACGCCGTCGGGGCTCAAGTAGCCGGCCATCATCGACGCGCTGCGGATCGACAGCCGATGCAACGGCGGACCTGCTTCCCCTTCGACGGCGGCGGAACTCAACCGCGCAAGGACACCCGCCATCGGCCGGCCCACGTAACCTGCGGCGGGCAACGCGTCGAGCGACTCGGCAATCGAGATTCCGCCGGTCTCCGTCGTGCCATACAACGGCCGCACGTTCATGCCAGTGCACTGCCGAAATCGCCGCGCCGTGCGCTCCGGCAATGGCGCCCCGGCCGAAAGCACGCAGCGGGCCGTGTTTCGCAGCGCATCGCCGGCGCCGAACGTCAAAACGTCCAACATCGCCGGCACCGCGGGAAGAATGGTCACGCCCAGCTCGAGCAGCGCCTGCCGGGCCAGCGCAGGATCGAATTGCCGCATCGCAGCCACATTACAGCCCGTGATGAGCGGAACCATCACCCCCATGCCATAGGCATAGGCGTGGCTCATCGGGCTGCACGCCAGAATCAGATCGGTCGACTCCACGTCGATGGTGGCCACGTAGTGCTCGGCTTCGGCCACGGCGCACGGGCCGGGCCGCAGCGCGATCTTAGACAGCCCCGTGGTGCCCGAAGTGGGATGCAGCGGCACGCCTGGCAGCACGGGCAGGTCCGCGTTCCAAGGTCCGGCCGCGGGATCGACCGCGGACCATACACAGTGTTTCCAGCGCTCGCCGTGACACCGCGATTGGAGGCCGGTCGCTGCCAGGTCGGACTCGGCCCAGCCATTGGCAAGGATCCAAGGAGCCCCATGGCGGCGCGCCATCCGGTCCAGCTCCACAGGAGGCGTTTTCACATGAACCAACAGCGGCGAACCGCCCGCCGTCAGCACTGCGGCCAGGGCGGCAAAGAACAGCGGGCCATTGGAAACAGCCAAAACCACGCGGTCGCCCGAGCGCAAACCTTGTGCCTGAAGAAAGGCCGAGAACTCGTCGCGGCCGCGACGCAGGGCCGCCGGGCCAATCGTCCAGCGTTGGTCCAAATCGAGCACCGAGCCGCGAAACGCCTCCACGGCGTCGAGAATGGGCGTCGGCGACAGCCGATCGCTCACCGTGGCCAGATGCATTGCGCCGCGTCCTCGAAGATTTCCAGCGCGCGGTCGATGTCGTCAGCCTGGTGTGCCGTCGACAGGTACAGCGGCTCGAACATGTTGGGATGAAAGTACAGGCCCCGCTCTTGGGCCGCGTGTTGCCAGCGGATGTACGTGTCGAAATCGCCTTGCCCGCGGACCTGCCGGTAATTGACCATGGGTCCCACAGGCTGATGTGTCAGCAGCGGCGACAGCATGGCGCCCACGGACTGAACCACGTGCGGCGCACCGTGCCGCGACAGGACGTCGCTCAAGCCGCCGGCCAGACGCCGCGACATCTCCGCCAGATGGGCATACATGGATGGGCCGTTGTCCAGCACTTCGTCGAGCACCGCCTCACAGGCTGCCAGCACTGCCGCGTTGCCCGAGTAGACGCCGCCGTGGAAGAGCTTGCCTTGGGCGATGCCGTTCATGATCTCCGCCCGTGCGCCGAACGCCGAGACGGGGAAACCACCGCCCAGGGCCTTGGAAACAATTGTGATGTCCGGCCTGACGCCGTAGAGCTCTTGGGCGCCGCCGGCCGCCACGCGCATCCCGGTGATCACTTCGTCGAAGATCAGCAGCGCGCCATGCGCGTGCGCCAATTGCCGCGCTTGGGAATGATAGTCAGGCAGCGGTGGAATCACGCCGCAGTTGCCGGCGATCGGCTCCATGACGACGGCCGCCACCTGGCCGCGATGCTTCTCCAGGCAACGCGACAACAGGTCGACGTCGTTCCAACCGCAGACGATCACGTCATGCGGTCCGCCGTTCATGCCCAACGTGCCGGGCAGCGCCGGTCCGAAGCCCTCGGCCGGCAGCTCGGAGAGTTGGGCGTGATAGCGGTGAAACGCTGTGTCGCTCCAGCCGTGGTAGTGCCCCTCGAAGGCGATGATTTTGGGCTTGCCGGTATGCGCCCGCGCCAGCCGTAAGGCATGGGCCGCGGCCTCCGTGCCGGTGCTCGAGAACCGCACCAGCTCCATCGCGGGAAAAAGCCGCTTGAGTTTTTCGGCTACCCGGATGCTAATTTCGGTGGGAAACCCCAACTGGCTGCCCGACTTGTAGATCTGATAGCTGACGGCGTCCAAGACCTTGGACGGCCTGTGTCCAAGCAGCAACGGCCCGTAGGCCATGTTCAGGTCCAAGTACTCGCGGTCGTCGGCGTCCCAAACCCGACAGCCTTCGCCGCGCGTAGCCACAAGTGGTACGTGGTACGGCAGTACGCGCATCGTGCTGTTGTCGCCGCCGGCGATCGATTTCTTGGCGCGCTGTAAGAGTTGCTCGCTGCGCGAGGTTGGCGAAGCGGACTTGCTTCGCGGCGGAAGTTCGGTTGTCGACATAACTGGCCTTTAACGTGCCGACGCGCCGCCTGTCGAGTGCCCGTACACGCGTCTGCAATCTTCACGGCACTACGCGACCCCGCAGCCGGGTGTTTTGACCCATGACCGTGGCCGACCGTACAGATATCCCAAATTAACAAGAAAATTTAGGCAGTACAGGAAGTATTGGTAAAATAAGAAGACTTATTGGTCTGAAATCGGGCAGTTTCATGCCAAATAGGCGCCAAAATGGTTCGTCGACGCGGCCATCTGGCGACATACCGTCGCCCGAGCGGTCAGCAACAGGGGGATTCGGCCGGCAAAACTAATCGCCACAAAACTCCCAGAAATTTGTGGCTTTCGATGCGGTATACCGCTAGGCTACCGATTGAGCGACCGTTTGCCCGTGTGACGATCCGCGTCTTCAAATCGTTTGGGAGGAACGCTCATGCGTTTGCATCGACTGTTCGGTTTCTGGACAGCGGTAGCGCTGTCCTGTGGGCCCGCCGTAGCCCAGCAACTGGTGGTGCTGGATTTTGACAGTTTCACCGACGGCGTCTCCGACGACGGCAAGGACTACTTCTACAGTCCTGGCGAACGGACCGCGATCGTCGATCTTCTGAACACCAAGTTCGCGCCGTTTCCGGTGACGTTCACGGCCACAGAACCTGCGATGGGGCTGTTTTCCAAGGTGTACCTCAATGTCGGACTCGCCGACGCCGGCGACGTTGACTTTCAGAACACCAAGAAAATCGACGACGCTTCGATTCACATTCCCAAGCTGATGGAGATTGCCGGCCTGTCGGCGCCGTTCAGCCCTTTCGACGTTGGCATCGCCACGGTCAACATTGCCGCCCACGAGACGCTGCATTTATTGGGGACGCGGCACCACGATTCGTTCTTGCCCATTGGGGGCGGGGTTCCCACGCCATTCATCGGCAGCGGATTCGATCCGGATTTTCCCGGTCCCGCCGCCGCCACGCTGACGGGCAAGGAGTTCAACTCGCTGTCGGCGTCGATTGGTTTCAGCGCCGCGAAGCTGTTGGACCCCGACTTGTTCATCGGGCCGCGCTCGGCGGTCAAGCTGATGCTGGATACTCTGGACGTGGATGTCGATTCGACCAACGCGAACGATATCCTGGACCCGCAGCCGCTCACGCTCACCACCTTGTCGCTGCCCTACACCATTCCGCAGCCTCCCGGTTCGCCCGAAGTCTTGTTGTTCGCTGACGTGGCGGTAGTGGAAGAAGCCACCATCATCCCCTTCGATCCGCCGTTGCCGCCGGTCCCAGCGGGCGACTACTATTCGTTTTTCGGCGAGGCAGGCGACCTGATTCACATCGAGGTGATGTCGGAGATTCTGGACTATCGGCTGGGCGATACATTCGACACAAAGGTGGCTGTCCTCGACCCGTCGACCGGATATTCGCCGGTGCCGTGGTACACCGGCTCGGCCATCAACGACGACGAGCGAGAATCGACCGATTCGTTTTTGCACGACCTGGTCCTGCCGGCCACCGGGAGCTACGTGATTGAAGTATTTTCGGGCGGTGCGCCGGGCGGCGATGCGTTCGGAGAATACGAGATGCTCGTTTACCGCCTCCACACGGTCGTGGTGCCGGAGCCAGCGTCGGCTGGGCTGCTGCTGTGTGGCATGGCGCTGGCGCTCGCCTGCCGGCGGCGCTTATTCGCGCGGTAGTTCCGGCGGCGGGGAAAAACCGCGGCGGACCGTGTTTTCGGTAATCGTTCTCGGAACGACGAATTGCAGCAGATAATCGGGTCCGCCCGCTTGATTGCCGATGCCCGACTGGCGAAAACCGCCGAACGGCTGACGATTGACCAGCGCCCCGGTGATCGGCCGGTTCAGGTATAGGTTGCCCGCCAGGATGTCGCGGGCCGCCTGTTGTAAGTGGGCCGGGCTTCGGGAGTAGACGCCCGCCGTCAGGGCGTATTGCGTGCCGTTGGCGATGCGAATCGCTTCGTCGAAGTCGGACGCGCGAATCACCGCCAGCACGGGTCCGAAGATTTCTTCCTGGGCCAGCCGAGCGGTCGGCGCCACATCCGAAAAAATGTGTGGCCCCACGTAGAAGCCTTCGTCGGCCAAAGACGAGCCATCGACCGCTAGTGCCAGGCGCCCCTCCTGTCGGCCCAGGGCAATATATGCATGAACCTTCTCGACCGCTTCGGCGTCGATAAGCGGCCCGACGTGTGTTCCCGGCTCTTCGGGTGCGCCGATCGCCAGGCTGCGGGTCGCTTCGATCAACCGCGCCAAAAACGGCTGATAGGCCGAGTTGAGCACGATGACCCGGGAACAGGCCGAGCATCGCTGGCCTTGGTAGCCGAAGGCGCTCTTCAAGACGCCGACGACCGCTTCATCCAAATCGGCGTCATCATCAACGACGATGGCATTCTTGCCACCCATCTCGGCGATGACGCGTTTCACGACTGGCCCGGCGTGCTGAGAAACCTGTGCGGCTTGGGCGTGAATCGCCAGACCCACCTCGCGCGAACCGGTGAAAGCGATCAGCGGAACGTCCGGGTGCTCGACCAGTGCCGCGCCTGCGACGCTCCCTTGACCCGGCAGGAAATTGACCACGCCCGGCGGCAAACCCACGTCGCGAAACACCTGCATCAGCTGCGCCGCCACAATGGGCGTCTGCTCGGCCGGCTTCATCACAGCGGTGTTGCCGGTGGCCAGCGCCGCGGCGGTCATGCCGCACAGGATCGCCAACGGGAAATTCCAAGGCGCAATGACAGCCGCCACGCCCCGAGGCAGAAACCCGTAGCGATTCGTCTCGCCCGGCAGGGAGAATTCGCGGGCCTGCTCCAGGGCCACGGCGCCGGCGGCGTAGAATTCGCAGAAGTCGATCGCCTCGGCCACGTCGGCGTCCGCCTCGCGCCAGCCCTTGCCCGCCTCGTAGACGATCCAGGCTGCCAGCTCGAATCGGCGTTGCCGCATGGTCTGCGCCGCGGCTCGCAGGTAGATCGCCCGACCGACGGCGCCCAGGCCATGCCAGGCGGGCAACGCCTGGCGGGCCGCCGCGACGGCTGCTTGCACGTGCCGCGGGTCGGCCACGCCTGAAACGCCCACAAGCTGCCTTTTGTGCGCGGGATTGTACGACGGAAGCCGCGTGTCGGTTTCTATCTCCTCGTTGCCGACGACCAGTGGATAAAATTGGCCAAACTTTCCGGCCACAACGTCCAACGCTGCGAGCATCGCGCGCTGCCGGTCGCGGTGCGAAAAGTCAGTCAACGGCTCGTTGCGAAAGCTTTCGCACCAACCGGGCGGGTCCGCGCGGCGCGCGGGCGGGGTCTCCTGGGGTTGCAGGCGGGTGGGGAAGTCGAGCGGGTTCATCAGCAAATCCTCCGGCGCCGCTTGCCAGGTATGGCTGGCGCGCAGAAATGAGGTGTTGGAGGTATTTTCTAGAAGTCGTCGCACCAGGTACGACATTCCCGGCACGAGCGGACCGTACGGCATGTACACCCGCACGCGGTGCCCCATTTCGACCAGGGCCTGTTTCTCTTCGTCACCCATGCCATAAAGCATTTGCAGCTCGAAGGCGGTCTTCGACAGGCCCAGGTGGCGGGCAACGGCGACGGCGTGTGCCAGCGAGCGCAGGTTGTGGCTGGCGATGGCGGGCCGCAGCCATTGGTGCTGACTGAACAAGTAGCGGGTCAGTCGTTCGAAGTTGGCGTCGGTTTCGTGCTTCTGCATGTAGACCGGAACGGGCCAGCCCGCGGCGAGGGCCCGAGTGACTTCGTGGTCCCAATAGGCGCCCTTGACCAGCCGCACCCAGATCGGCGCGCCGCGGCGATGGGCCCAATCGCCCAGCGAAGCCAGGTCCTGGGCCGAGTCGCACAGATACGCCTGCACCACCAGGCCGACGTCGCTGCGATGTCGAAATTCGTCCTCCTCCAATACGCCGCAGACGACTTCCCGGGTCAGGTCCTTGGTGTGATGGTCTTCCATATCGACGTTGACGAAGGCCCGCTGCCGGCCCGCCTCGCGGAGAATGGAGCGCAGCCGGTCGGCCACGCGGCGCCGCGCGGCCAAGCCGTCCAGAGGGTCGTAATGGGCGTCGAGCGAAGACAATTTGAGCGATACGTTTAGCCTCGGCAGTTCAAGCGATACGCCGTGGGCGACGGCGGCAGCGTCGAGTTGGGGTTCGCCGGGCCAGTCGTTGACCACCGGCCCCAAAGTCCGCAGCAGGTCCAGATAGGCCGCCCGATACGCTTCGGCTTCGGCATCGGTGATCACCGCCTCGCCCAACAGGTCGATCGTAAAGGCGCGACGGAGCTTGCGCTGCCGCATGGCGGCCACCAGCACCTCGTCGAGCGTCTCCCCGGCGATGAACCGTCGGGCCTGCGCCAAGACGTTGCGCCGCGCGGCCAACGCCAACGCCCGACCGGCCAGCGAACCGGGCGCGGCCACGGCAATGCCCATCCGCAGCGCCGCCGGCAAGGCGCCTTCCGCCTCGTGCAGGTACTCGCGCAAATGGCGAGTGACGCTGGCGCTGTCGGGCAGGGCCGGCAAGACGTCGACGAAGCGGAACATCTGCGCTTTGACCGTGTCGTCATACATGGTCCAGGCCATCAGGTGGTCGTCCCACCAGCGGCGCTCGAACACGTGCGGCCGCACGCTGTGAAGATGTTCCAGCAGATGGCGGCCGACCTCTCGGGTTGAAGCCTCGATGGCGGCCAATTCCTTGCCGGAAAAGACGTCGATCGACGCGTTGGTTTCCGGTGACGACGTCATGTCGAACAACCCGTGACGGAAAGCAGGACTCGCGGCGGGGCGACGCTACTTGCGGCGGAGGGTGTGGCGGGCCGCCCCGATCGCCTCGACTAAAGTGTCCACTTCCTCGGGCGTGTTGTACAGATAAACGCTGGCCCGGGCCGTAGCCGCCGCTCCCAGCCGTTTGTGCAGCGGCATGGCGCAGTGGTGTCCGGCGCGGATGGCCACGCCGTGTCGGTCGACCAATTGCGCCAGGTCGTGGGCGTGAACGCCGTCGACCGTGAAGCAAACGATGCCCGCCTTGTGCTCAACGGCGGGCCCAAAAATTCTCACCCCCGGCGTTTCCCCCAGCCGCTGGTGCAGCCGCTGCGTCAGCCTCCTCTCGTGCGCGGCAATGGCGTCCCATCCCACGCGTTCCAAGAACTCGATGGCGGGCGTCCAGGCGATGGCCGGGGCGATGGCCGGCGTTCCTGCCTCGAATCTTGCCGGCACATCGGCGGGCTCGAAACCGTCCAGCCGTACGCGGCGGATCATGCTCCCGCCGCCCATAAATGCCGGCATCGTCTCGAGCAATTCGCGCCGTCCGTACAGCGCCCCGACGCCCGACGGACCCAGCATCTTGTGCGCGGACACGGCCAAGAAATCGCAATCCAGCGCCTGTACGTCGGTGGCTTGATGCGGCGCCGACTGCGCCGCGTCGACCAGCGCTAGCGCGCCCCGGTCGTGCGCCCGCTGAATAATCTCGGGCAGCGGGTTGACCGTGCCCAAAACATTCGACACCGCCGTGACCGCCACCAACCGGGTTTTGGCCGAGAGCAGTGCATCGAGCTGCGCCAGGTCCAATCGACCGTCGTCGGTGAGCGGAATGTAGTTCAGCGTGCAGCCGCGGCGCTGGGCCAGTTGTTGCCACGGCACAAGGTTCGAGTGATGCTCCATTTCCGTGAGCAAGATTTCATCGCCGGGACCTACGTTCGCGTCGCCCCAACTGCGAGCCACCAGGTTGATCGCCTCGGTCGTCCCGCGGGTGAACACGATTTGCTCGGGAGCAGGGCTGTTGACCAGGCGAGCGACGGCCGCCCGGGCCGATTCAAACAGGTCGGTCGACTGCTCGCTGAGCGTGTGGATGCCTCGGTGCACGTTGGCGTAGTGGCGCTGGTACAACTCGCGGATCGCGTCGATGACTTGCCGCGGATGCTGCGTTGACGAGGCGTTGTCCAGATATGCCAGAGGCCGACCGTTGGGCAACGGCTGATTGAGAATGGGGAAGTCGGCACGAAGGCGTTCGATGTCCAGGGGAGCAGCAACGTCGTTCCCAGCACCGGTCATGTGCCGCGCTCGCTGTCGGCCGCGGGCGCGTTTTGACACGGGCCGCCGGCGGGCACGGGTGAAAAGAGCGCCCCTTGCAACACCCGCCAGCCAAGCAGGCAGCACTTTTGCCGGTTGGGCGTGAGCTTGACTCCAAACAAGTTGAGCATGTCCTGCGCCGTGAATCGGCGGACCTCGTCCACCGGCCGGCCTTGCATGTGCTCGGTCAACATGCTGGCCGCGGCCTGGCTGATGCAGCACCCTTCGCCGCTGAAATAGGCGTCACAAACGCGCTGTCGATCATCCACCGCCAACTCCAGCCGCACGTGGTCTCCGCACAGCGGATTGTCATCTTCGTGCGCGTGCGTGCAGCCGGGACAGCGGCCGCGGTGAAACGGCTGCTCATAGTGATCCAGGATCCGCTCCTGGTAGATGTCTTGTTCTTCGGCAGGCATACGGCACGCGGGCCAAAACAGGCGGCGCCCCTGGCCCATTGGCCACGACCAACCGCCTTGCGGCCATTTTAGAACGCCTGCCCAAGGGGGACAATTGGCCTACATCCGTCTGCCGCGGCGGTTATTCCTCGTAAACCCGCGTCAGCTCCTCGACGGTCGTGGGCTGGTCTTGGTCGTCGCTGCGAACGAAGCCGCGAAAGGTCGCCTGTCCCGCCTCCAGACACTCCACGAAGACTTGGAACACGCGCGTCTCGCCCGGCTCCAGCCGGTCCAATGTGTCAAAGGTCACCTGGCTGTCACGGACGTCGCCGGCCGTGGGTCCGGTGGCGTCGGTGACCCGTAGTTGGCTGGGAACTTTGGCCCCAACTTGCACCTGCCGGGCCGGGATCGAACCGTGGTTGCTGACTCGCAATTGATAGGCAGTTCGCCCCGCCACCTCGACCGGATCGTCCATGTCGACGATCTCTAAGACCACCGCCGACACGCCGTCAACCCGCGTTTCCAGTTCGGCCGAGCCGATCACGCCCGCGTCGGCTTGAACTTCGGCCGAGAGCAAATGCTGGCCGACTTCGGTCGGGATGAGTTGCAGGCCCACCTCGGCCGTCTCGTCGGCTTCCAATC
>CAYWTU010000024.1:0-14514 GCA_964461275.1 uncultured Pirellulales bacterium
GAAAGGAGAGTCTGCGATGATCGAGGTTGCGAGTGGGTGGCGACTTGCCTTGGAACGAGGCCCTGACTGCTTGTTTGTCAAATTGTTGGCGGTCGACGAAGACGCCCTCGAGGCGCCGCCGTAGGCCGCCACTATCTGGAATCTGCTCGAGGAGCACCTCACACACCGACTCGTGCTCGAGATGCAAAACGTCGAGATGCTGTCGAGCTATCTCATCGGTCAGTTGGTGGTGCTCAACCGTCGCATTCAGGCCCATGGCGGAATGTTAAGGCTGTGCGGCCTGAGCTGCGCAGCCCGCGAATCGCTGTCGATCCTGCGGCTGGACAGCCGGTTGCCGAATTACGCCAACCGAATCGACGCCGTCATGGGCTGCCGACCCGCGCTGCCGCGGTAGCCGAAGTCGCCGGGCTTTGGTCGAAGCGGCTGTTGGCCATTCGCTACAAGTCGCCCCTGAATGCATGGGCCGGCGGACGCGTTGGCGCAATTACGGTCGCTAGTGCGGTCTTATTCGGCGCCGAGTCCGCCTTGCCTCCCGCGCCGGATCGGACTACGATTGACCCGTCCTCTTGCGATATTTCGCGGCCTTGGCTGAGCGGCCTTGTTCGTCGCCAGCGACAGTTGGCCGAAGTGTATCCTCTGTCATGTTCGTGCTGTTGACGTTCAGTTTTGGTGAGCCGATAAGAGAACCGCAGGGCGCCAATAACGGCCTGGCCGCGTGTATAGCCGCCGACCGGACCTTGTCATCTTGCATGGCAAGCTTCCGGAACCATCGGTCGGATCACACAACCCGGGCCTAAGTGCGCCCTCTTTATTCATGCGGGCTCTCAAAAGCGCGTTGCCACGGCATTGCGGCGGAGGTTTTTTTTGACGACGCGAAGCGGTTTCGCCGACGGCCCATCGGCCTGCCGGTGAGACCCGCGCGGGGTCGTTTTCTTTGCGCGCCGGCTTGGCGTAGGATGAAGTGGTCTGTTGCCCGGCTAGTCGCTATGCGCGATAATCTCGCTCACCTTGTATGTCCCACACCGCTTTGATTTCCGTTGGTGAACTATCGGCCGAACTTACGGCCAAGCGCGACGCGCTGCTGACCCTGTTGGCGGCGGGCGGGCCCTGCGGTGTGGCGCTGTCCGGTGGAGTGGACAGCGCAGTGGTTGCAATGGCCGCACATCTGGCCGTGCACGAGCAGGCAGTTGCGGTGACGGCCCAGAGCGCCAGTTTGGCGGCCGGCGAACTCGAAGCGGCCCGGCAGGTGGCGGCGCACATCGGCATCCGCCACCAGGTGATCGCCACCGAGGAGTTCGCCAATCCGGCCTACATACAGAACGCGCCCGATCGTTGTTATCACTGCAAGACCGAGCTGTACACGCAGCTCGAAAGCCTGATGCCGCGACTGGGCTTGCGAGTGATGTACAACGGCGCCAACCTGGACGACCGCGGCGACTATCGCCCCGGGATGCAAGCGGCCGTCGAGCGCGCGGTCCGCAGCCCGCTTATTGAATGCAGCCTGGGCAAAGCCGACGTTCGCCAGCTTGCCGCCCATTGGGGTTTGCCGGTGTGGGACAAGCCGGCCAGTCCCTGCCTCAGCAGCCGCGTAGCCTACGGCGAGGAG
Source organism: uncultured Pirellulales bacterium (assembly GCA_964461275.1). Taxonomy (GTDB): domain Bacteria; phylum Planctomycetota; class Planctomycetia; order Pirellulales; family CAYNRE01; genus CAYWTU01. Next base: position 1,607 of record CAYWTU010000024.1, read on the forward strand.
GTAACGCCCCAGCGACTGGCGATGATCGACGCGGCCGAGCAACACCTCAAGCAGTTGGGCCTGGCCGAATTGCGGGTGCGTTATCACCGCGGCGACTTGGCGCGAATTGAAGTCCCCCTGTCGGCCTTGGATCGGCTCTGTCAGGCGGAGGTTCGGCAGGAGCTGGTCGCCCGCCTCCGAGAGCTGGGATTCAAGTTCGTGACGCTCGACTTGGAAGGCTTCCGCTCGGGCAACTTGAACGCGCTGGTGACGCTCGAGCCGACGGTGCGGGCCAACAAGTAGCTGCGTCGTGCCGCCCACCGTCGATTTGTCGGTGTGGTTCGCGGTGGGCCGCGGCCCACGGCGGCGTGGGTACAACGGCTCGCGTGCCATTTTGCTAACCGTGTTGCGAAGCGAGCGCCGTCGCGTAGCCCACCACGTCGTCGCGGCTACGGAAAATCTCGGCCAATTGCGGCATGAGCCCGCCTTGGCGGGCGATTTCACTCAGGGCCGGCGCGAAGCCGCCCGTTGGCGCGCCGGGGGGCAATAGCTCGGCCGAAGCCGCTAGCGCTTCGCGGCGCCGCCTCAGTCGCACCAAAAGTGCGATGTACGTCTCGGCGGCCAGCGTGCTGTACTGCCGCAAACCTTCGTCGTACGCCCAGCGGCGAAAATGCTCCACAGCCGGCTCCACGTCTTTTCCTAACTGCGCCGCGAAGAACAGGGCATGGCTGGGATAATAGTCGGCGAACGGCTCTTCGCCCGCATACTGATAGTGCGCTCCCAAGCGACGTCCGTACTCCGTCAGGTCGAGCGCCAGCCGAACGTCCTGCGGCGCCTCAAGCAGCCGGGCCATCCGCACGGTGGCGTGCAGATGCGACGTGTCGAGGTGATAGTTGTCGTTTTCAAACAACCAGTTGCGATCGCGTACCAACTCCGCCAGCGACAGGTCGGCCGCTGGCTCGGGCTCGCGACGCGCAACATCTTGGCGAACGTTGGCCGATAAATCGCGGTGGATGCGTTCGACCAATCGGCCGACGGCCTCGCGGCGGTCGGACGGCAGCCACTGGGCCAGGTTGCCGTCGACCGCGGAAATCGTGTTGCACGTGCCATAGCGATCGAGCATCCACTCGACGCCCCGGGCCGGCGCCACCCCCTGTTGCAAAGCCACATCCAGAACCCCTTCCAGGTCGGCGTCGTCGGGCGTGAACTGCCCCAGCGCGGCCGCCACCTCGCGGCGATCGCCGACCGGCCGAAGATACATCCAGGCCTCGCGAATCCGCCGCTCGTCAAGCAGCCGTCGACCTACCTCGCGACACGCCGCAAGGTACCCCTCCTCAAGCGCCTGCCGCTGCTCGGCCGGCAACTCTTCGGCCGATTGCGCCAGGTATGCCGGCAACCCCAACCGCAGCCGGCACTGCACCAGCCGCACGTCGAACAGCTCGTGCCAGCGTCCCTGGCCGTGCAGCTTCTCGGCCAGCGATTCCAACGCTACGGCGGGGCCCTGAGCCGAGATGGCTTGAGGCAGCCAGTCGAACAGGTCGTTCATGGGAGGGCCCGCGCTGAGGAAAAGGGAAACCGGCGGCAATCGAGCGGGCATTGTATCGGACGGTAGACGCCCGCGGGAGCAGCGCCGCGGTCGCTCCCGGGCCATTCACTCCCGGGCGGCCGGCGGACATAATGTGTCGCTACGTGCTTTCGATTACCGGTACATTGCCAGTTGAGATCGTCATGCCGATTGCCGTCACCGGCGCCGCGGGACAGTTGGGCGCCGAGCTGTGTCGGCAGTTGGGGGCTGAGGCCGTGCCGCTGGATCGTACGGCGCTGGACATAGCCGACGCCGCGGCCGTTCGCCGCGTCTTGCAGGCCATTCGTCCGTCGGCCGTATTCAACCCGGCCGCCTATACCAAAGTCGATCTGGCCGAAGACGAGCTGCAACGCGCCGAGGCGGTGAACGTGTCGGCGGTGCAACACCTGGCCGACGCCTGCCGCGAGCTGGATTGCCCGCTGGTGCACTTCAGCACGGACTATGCCTTTGGGGCCGTGCCAGCGGCGCCGCGGCCGTGGCGCGAAGACGACGTGGTCTCGCCGCAAGGCGTGTACGCCCAGACCAAGCTGGCCGGCGAAGCGCGGGCTCGGGCCTGGTCCAAACACTTCGTGGTTCGCACCTGCGGACTCTACGGCCACCCCGGCAGATGGAAGGTCGGGCCGAATTTCGTCGACACGATGCTCCGGCTGGGACGCGATCGGCCCAAATTGCGGGTGGTCTACGATCAGGTTTGCACGCCCAGCTTCACCCGCGATGTCGCGGCCGCGGCGCTGTTCCTGGCGCAAACGTCGACCTATGGCACGTATCACGTGACCAACACAGGTGGCGTTTCGTGGTGCGACTTTGCGCGCGAAGTGTTTCGCCTGGCCGGCCTGAACGTTGAAGTTGAGCCGATCACGGCCGTCGAATACGGCGCCAAGGCCCCGCGGCCCGCGTACAGCGTTCTGGACACCAGCAAATACGCCGCGCTGGGAGGTCCGCAGCTCCGCAGTTGGCAGGCGGCACTGGCCGACTACTTGGGTTCGACCGCGCCATGACGCACCCTGCCGCGATCGAATCGGGCGCACCGGCGCCCACAACCGGCGGGCCTTGGGCTTGGTTGGCGTTGGCTGCGGTGCTGCTTGTTTACGGACTCATCTGTCGACCGCAGCTTGCCGTGCCGCTGAATCGCGACGAGGGAGAGTTCGCCTACGGTGGCCAGTTGTTGCGTACCGGCGGAATTCCCTACGTCGACTTGTACGCGATGAAGCTGCCGGGCATGTACCTGGCCATGGCGGCCATCCAGGCGCTGGCCGGCGAAAGCGTCGTTGCCTTGCACGCCGCCGCGGCAATGGCCAACGCCGTGACCGCCGGCTTGGTATTCCTGATTGTGAGACGATGGTTCGGCCCGGTTGAGGCGACGGCAGCGGCGGCGGCGCTGTTGCTCTGGCTGTTGAATCCTCGCGGAGAACCGTTTGCGGCGCAAGCGGAGCTGTTCGTGATCTTACCGGCGACGACGGGCTGGTGGAGCCTGCTCAGGGCGCTGGACCGGGCCGCAGCGCCGCGCACCACGCTGGCGTGGCTGATGCTCAGCGGCCTGGGGTTCGGTCTGGGCGTGTTGATGAAACAGCACGGACTGATGTTGATGCTCGGCGCCGGAACTTATGCCGCGTGGCGGCAGTGGCAAGGGCCGCTGGTATCTTGGCCGCGGTGGTTCGGCTATGGGTTGGCGTGGTCGCTGTCGGCGGCGCTGCCTTGGCTGGCGGTGGCAACCGAGTACTGGCGGCGGGGGATTTTCGACAAGTTTTGGTTTTGGACGGTGACCACGTCGCGCTACTACGGCGCCGCGGAGCCGGTGGCGCAGGGGTTCGCCAACCTTGCCAACGAGGTATCGAATCAGTTTGCCGGAGCGCGATGGCTGTGGTGCCTTGCGGCGGTGGGGGCGTCGGCGAGCGCTTGGTCCCCGGCCGTGCGGCGGCATGGCGCCCTGCTCGCGGCGCTGACGGTGTCCAGTTTTCTGGCGCTGGCGCCGAAGCTGCTGTTCCGCAATCACTATTTTTATTTGGCGGCGCCCGCCGCCGCCGTGCTCGTGGCGTGTGCGCTGCGGGGACTGTCGGAGGCGTATGCCAAGGCGGTCGATTCGTCGCGGGCCCAGCCCTGGGCCGCAGCGGTGCTGGGCGCGGCGGTGTTGGGCTGGACCGCCGCCCAGGATGCCGCCGTCTACTACACCTACTCGCCGGCGCAGCTTTCGCGGGCGCTGTATGGGCTGAGCGCGTTCGTGGAATCGGAAGAGATTGCCGCCTACTTGCGCGAACACACGGCGGCCGATGAGACGATCGCCGTGTTGGGCTCCGAGCCGCAGTTGTTCTACCTCAGCGGCCGTCGCTCCTCCTCGCCGCACATCTATACCTATCCGCTGATGGAGCCCAACGATCATGCCCCGATGCTGCAAGAGGAAATGATCGCCGACATCGTGCAGGCCGAGCCGCGATATCTAGTTTGGGTCAACTCGCCGCAGTCGTGGTTGCCGCGTCACGGCTCGCACCAGCGCATCCTCGAGTGGTTCAGCACATACCGCGAAAGCGAGTGTGAACTCATCGAGGTCTACGACCTGATTGCCGGCGACGACTTGGTTCGCCGCAGTGGCGAGATGGCCCGCAGCTACCAGCCCCGCGGTCCGGTCTGGCTGGGAATCTATCGCCGCCGCGGTGGAGCTTCGTAAGGCGGCGGCGGCGCGCTGCGGGCGCCATCCCGGCCGATTCCGGCGGTTGCGCTGCCCGCGATGTCGGATGAAGGCGGTCGCGGGGCGCCATACCCATCGCACGGATCCGAGCACGCCGGTTGCAACGATTCTGCGCTCCCAAGTGGCCGTCGGCAAAGGCCTGTTGTCCTTGTTTGGGAAGGGTCCAGGGGACATAATCGGGGAATTGCCCCCGCGCTCGTCGAGCCGCCAACGATCTTCCGACGGTTCGTCGCCGATCCTGAGACGTTGGGGCCTTCCTCGGCCGGGCGACTCGTTCCCCTTGCACCGGCCGCCCACTCGTCCGGCCGCGTTGGGGGCCGGACGGTCTGCCCGAGGCGTCGCCAAGTACCGCGCAGGGCCGTCCGTTTCCACATCTCATGCAGGCCGTGGCGTGAAACAGGTCGTACAAAACCTGAAATCGGGCGATCTCGAGGTCATCGACGTCCCTTGCCCCAAGGCGTCGCCGGGGCACCTGCTGATTCAGACCCGGCGCACGCTGATCTCCGCCGGCACGGAACGCGGCATCGTGGAATTCGGCCGGGCCAGCCTGATGTCCAAGGTCCGCCAAAACCCCGAGCGCGTCCGGCAGGTCCTCGATCGCATTCAGAACGACGGACTGTTGCCGACTTTGGAATTGGTGTTCGCCAAGCTCGACGAGCCGATGCCGCTGGGTTATTGCAACGTGGGAACGGTGCTGGAACTGGGCGCCGGCGCGACGGGTTTTCAAGTGGGCGACCGCGTCGCCAGCAACGGTCGACATGCCGAGGTGGTCAATAAGCCGCTGAACCTGTGTTGCAAGATTCCCGCCGGCGTGAGTGACGAACAAGCTACGTTCACCGTTTTGAGTTCGATCGGCCTGCAGGGGATTCGCCTGCTCGAGCCGATGCTGGGCGAGAAAATCGCGGTCTTCGGGTTGGGGCTGATCGGGCTGGTAGCAGTGCAACTGTTGACCGCCAGCGGCGCGCAGGTCTTGGGAATCGACCTTAATCCGCAGCGGTTGGAATTGGCCCGCAAGTTTGGCGCAACAACGGTGGACCTGGGGGCGGGGGTCGATGCGGTGGCGGCTGGCTTGGCCTTTACGGGCGGGCATGGCCTGGACGGCGTGCTGATTACCGCCAGCGCCAAGGAAGACAGCATCGTCAGCCAATCGGCCCGCATGTCGCGCAAGCGGGGCAGGATTGTCCTGGTCGGCGTGGTGAACATGCAGCTCAACCGGGCCGAGTTTTACGAAAAGGAACTCAGCTTCCAGGTCTCCTGTTCCTACGGGCCCGGCCGTTACGATCCGGCCTCCGAAGAGAACAATGTCGATTACCCCTACGCCTTCGTCCGCTGGACCGAGAAGCGGAACATGGAGGCGATTTTGGACATGCTGGCCGCTGAACGGCTGAAGGTCGAGCCGCTGATCACCTCGCGCGTTCCGCACGCCGAGGCGGCCCGGGCTTACGACATGGTGGCCAAGGACCGTTCGCAGTTGGGCATCATTTTGGAGTACCCTCAGGCGGACCCGCCGCTGGCTCGTGTGATTCAGCGTGCGCCGGTCAAGGCGGCGCCCAGCGGCGGCGCCGGCCGGACGGTGGCGGGCGTGATTGGGGCCGGCAACTACACCAAGATTCGCCTCTTGCCGGAATTGCAAAAGTCGGGCGTCACGCTTGCCAACATCGCCAGCGCCAGTGGGGTGACCGCCGCGCTGGCCGCCCGCAAATTCGGCTTCGAGGCCAGCACGACCGATTATCGCGAAATATTGGCCGACAAGCGGATCAACACGGTCTTCATTACGACCCGCCACAACCTGCACGTGCCGATGGCCATCGCCGCGTTCGAGGCGGGTAAGCACGTGTTCGTGGAAAAGCCGGCGGCGATCGATCGGGCGGGCCTGGACCAACTTCGCGCCGCCTACGAAAAGACGACAGGGCTGCAACTTTTGGTCGGCTTCAATCGCCGCTTTTCGCCCCACGCGGTCCAGATTCGCAAGCTCTTGGCCGGCCGCTCGCAGCCGGCAACGATGAACATGCTGGTCAATGCGGGCTATATTCCGCAAGGACATTGGACGCAAGACCCGGCCGTCGGCGGTGGACGAATGATCGGCGAAGGGTGCCATTGGATCGACCTGATGCGGTTCTTGGTAGATCGACCGATCGTAGCGGTGCAGGCAGCGACCATCGGGCCGGCGCCGGGTGTGGAAACCCGCGGCGACAAGATGAGCGTGTCGCTGTTGTTCGCCGACGGATCACTGGGCAACCTGCACTACTTTGCCAATGGCGACAAGAGTTTTTCCAAGGAGCGGCTCGAAGTTTATTGCGAACAGCGGACGCTGGTGCTGGACAATTTCCGCAGATTGACCGGCTACGGCTGGAAGGGGTTCCGTAAACAGAATTTCTGGTCGCAGGACAAGGGTCGCACGGCCGAGATTGCGGGCTTTGTACGCCGCGTTGCCGAGGGGGGCCCGCCCCTGATGCCGCCCGACGAAATCTGGAATGTGACGCTGGCCACGTTTGCCGCCGAAGAGTCGGCGTTGGACGGACGCAGGATCGATTTGCATGAGTGATCAACTCCCTACGCTGGATCATTTCACCTTGGAAGTCGGCGCCGCGCGCAGCGGCACGAACTTCTTGGGCGATTTGCTGTCGCAGCACCCACAGGTTGCCTACTGGCGACGGCCCAAGTACGTCTGGCGACACGGAAATGCCTGGCACGGCGATGATTGCCTGACGCCCGAGATGGTCCGGCCCGGCGTCCGCAAGTACATTCGCGGCCGGTTTCAAGAGTTCTTGCAGAAGTCGGGCAAGCCGCACCTGTTGGTCTGCACGCAATCGAACTCGTTGGCCTTGGACTTCGTCAACGAGGTTTTTCCGGAAGTGAAGATCGTGCACATCATTCGCGACGGCCGCGAAGTGGCGGCCTCGCAGGCCAAGGAATGGCAGATTCACAGCTCGCTGACCAAGAGCATCGGCAGCCGCCCACCGTTTCTGACGTTGCTGCGGCGACGCGTCAAAGAAGTCCCCTTGAGCGATCTGCCGGCCTACTTTCCGGAGTTCTGGGGCACTGTGTGGACGATGGTCACGCGCTCCAAACACCGCTACAGCATGGGGCCCAAGATCAAGGACTGGCAGAACCTACGACGGACGATGGACAACCTGGAATTTACGGCATTGACGTGGCGCGAGTGTGTGCTGGCCGCCCGCCGGGTTGGCCAGCGGCTCGGTCCGTCGCGATATCTGGAGGTGCGATTCGAGGACGTCGTTCGACAGCCGAAGGAGACAGTCCCCAAGTTGCTGGCGTTCATGGGCCTTCCGCCTTCACCCGAGGTAGACGAATGGGTGGCTCGAAAGGTCGACCCGAGCGTGGCCGGCAAATGGAAAGACCGCGTTAGCCAGGCCGAGATGGACAAAGTGCTGCCCTACGTGGGCGAGCTGTGCAAGGAACTGGGGTACACGTAGCGCGGCAACGCCGTAGGGACCTGTTTGGCGTGGCCGCTCTCTCCAACTACTACCACACGCTCCGCCATCTTCGGCCGGTGCAGGTCTATAGCCGCGTGGCGCTGAAGTTGATTCGGCCACGGGCCGACCTGAGGCCGGCCCCGCCGGTTCGGCCGCACCCCACGGCATGGCTCAGACGTGCGCCACAGTGCGCGAGCATGATCGGACGGCGCGAGTTTCGCTTGCTCAATATCGCAGCCGAACGGGTCGGCGAAGGCGCCTGGACGAAGTTGGACCTGGCGTCTGGCATCGACCGTCTATGGCTGTACAACCTGCACTACTTTGACGATCTGACGGCGGCCGATGCCGGCGCTCGGCGAGATTGGCACATCGCCTTGATGCAAGACTGGACCAGCGCCAATCCGCCCGGACACGGCGTGGGCTGGGAGCCGTATCCGCTTTCGCGGCGCATGGTCAATTGGATCAAGTGGGCCTGGAGCGGCGGCCCGCTGGATGAGTCGGCAACGCACTGTCTGGCCGTCCAGGCGCGCTGGCTAACGCGGCGGCTGGAATATCACCTGTTGGGAAACCATCTGTTGGCCAACGCCAAGGCGCTGGTCTTCGCCGGGCTGTTCTTCGCGGGACCGGAGGCCGAGGCGTGGCTGCATCGCGGCCTGGAGATTTTCGCCCAGCAGCTTCCCGAGCAGGTCTTGGCCGACGGCGGGCACTACGAACGGAGCACCATGTACCACGCCGTGGTGCTGGAAGACTTGCTCGATGTATTTCAGGCTTTGCACCTACATCGAAGCGAGCTGCCCCCCTTGGGAGAGGACGCCTTGGGACGATGGCCCGGGACGATGATCGATATGCGGCGCTGGCTGTGGACGATGTCGCACCCGGATGGCGACATCGGTCTGTTCAACGACGCGGCGCTGGGCGTCGCCGCCACTCCGGGGCAGCTCGATTCGTACGCCCAAGAGCTGGGGCTCGGCGAGGTGGAGAAACCGAACCACGGCGCGACCCACTTGGCCGAGTCAGGCTACGCTCGCTTGGAATACGGACCGGTCGTGGCGCTATTGGACCTGGCGCCGTTGGGGCCCGATTACTTGCCTGGTCATGCCCATGCCGACACACTCAGTTTCGAGCTGTCGCTGTTCGGCCAACGGGTCGTCGTCCATAGCGGCACGTCAAACTATCGCGAGGGGCCGCAACGTGAGTTCGAACGCTCGACCGCGGCGCACAACACAGTCGAAATCGACGGCCTAAGCTCCTCGGAGATGTGGGGCGCCTTCCGGGTGGCAAGGCGGGCGCGGGCAACGTCGGCGTATGTCAAAGCCAGCGACGACGGCTGCGAGGCTCAAGCCACGCACGACGGTTATCGCCAGCAAGGGCGGGCAATTCATCGGCGACACTGGCGGTTGTCGCCGCAGTCGCTGTGGATTGGCGACGACCTCGCGGGTTCCTATCGCTCGGCCGTCGCACGGTTCCATCTGCACCCCCAGGTGCAAGCCACGCTCGGTGACGACCGTCAGACCGTCCGCATCAACGTTGATGGTAAGACGGTCGACTTTGGCGGCACGTACGGCGTCGTCTCGCTGGCGTCGGCCGAGTATCATCCGCAGTTCGGCACGCGCGAGACGGCCACGTGCCTCGAGTGGCGGCCGAACCAACCCGCGTGGAGTTGCGGATTCGATTGGGAACCGTGAGTTGCAATCGGCACGAGTCGGTCCCGGCGATTTACCGCCATTGGATTGCCCGCCACCCGAAAGTGGCTACTTACGCCGGCCCGCGGCGGCGCACAATACACCGTTTCGGGGGCGCAGCTACGCGGCGGTGAACAATGCGGCACAATTGGCGGGAACGAACAGCGCTGGCGGCCATGACCTTGGCGCTCCTGTTGCCCATGACCTTGCGCGCCCAGACGACCTATTATGTCGATCCGCTGGGAAACGACCTAGCCAATGGGAGCGCGAACGATCCGTTGGCGACGATTGGCGCCGCCTTCGACCGTGTGGTGGCGGGCGACACGATTCTGGTCCGCGACGGCGTGTACAACGAGTCGCTGGTGACCGAAAGCGATGGCGCCGCGCTGGCCCCCATCACGCTCTCCGCCCAAAACCCCGGCCAGGTGGTGATTCAATCGGCCGACATGCAGGCGCTTGATGTGGTGAATCCGTATTGGAACGTCCGCGGCCTCGTTTTCGACGGCGGCTTCAACGATTGGGACGTGGTGAGGGTGCGGACGACGGCCGACTATCTGCAGTTCTCCAGCAACCTGGTTCGCCACGGCTCCAAGGACGGCATCGACCTGGGCGCCAACGACGTCTTGATCGGCCCGGAGTTCGACTTTCTCAATGGCGTGACGATCGAAAACTCTACGTTCCATCACCTGTTGGGCATGGTCGGCGGCGTCCGGCAGGACGCCCACGGCATCGTGGCAGGCGCCGTTCGCGATATGACGGTCCGCGGCAACGACATCAGCTACGTTTCGGGCGATGCCTTGCAATTGCAAGACGGGGCTTGGAACAACGTGACCGTCCGCCAGAACACGTTTTGGAACGGCCCGCTGCCGGCGGCGGCGAACGGCTTTAGTGCCGGAGTGAATCCCGGCGAAAATGCCATCGACACCAAGCAGGACGCGGTGATCGGCGTTCGCGGCGAGCTTGTCGTGCAAGACAACACGTTCTACGGATGGCGCAGCGACCTAGCCCCCGGCAGCCCGGCGCTCAATCTGAAGGAAAAGGTGTCCGTACAATTGGAAGGCAACACGCTGTACGACAATTTCATCGGAGTTCAGGTGCGCGGGCTGACCGGTGACAACGGCGCTCACGTGACCGCAACCGGCAATGTCCTGTGGGACAATGGCACGGGTATTCGTTACGAAGACATGGCCACGAACCTGCACGTGTTCAACAATACGCTCGGCAGCGGCCATGGTGATTTTCTCGACCCCGTGCCCAACCTCACCGGCGCCGGGCCCGACTTTCAGGTCAAGAACAACCTGTTTCTAGCGGCTGCCGTTCCCACGCAGGCGCCCGACCCATCCAACTTGGCGGTGTCGGCCAGCAGTTTTCTTGATGCGGCAGAGCACAACTACCGCTTGGCGCTCACGTCGCCGGCTTTGGACGCCGGACTGTCGCTGAGCGAGGCGCCGCTGGACCGCGATTTCGTTCCCCGTCCACAGCACGGCGCCGTGGACATTGGCGCGTTCGAGGTTTCGGCGCTGGTGACGGCGGTCTCGCCCGACTTGCACGCGGCGACCAATTTCGGTCCGGCCGGGCACGGCGTGACGCTGGCCGACGCGGGCGACGGTCTCGTGGCCCCCGTCGGCGCCGCCTATGACGCAGCAGGCAACTTGTACGTGGCCGACTCGTTGTCCAGTCAACTGCTGCGGATCGACCGTGCAGGACACAAAACGGTCGTGGCCGGTTTGGGGCAAGGCATCGTCGCGCCGGCCGGGTTAAGCGTTGGATCAGACGGAACGGTGTACCTGGCCAACTATTTAGGAAACTCGATCGTGGCGGTCGATTCGATGGGGCAGACGACGGTCCTGGCCGACGCCGCCGACGGAATGCAACGGCCGTTCGACGTGGCCGTGGACGGCTTGGGCAACCTGTTCGTGGCCGATTTGGACGGCAAGCAGATTCTCAAGATCGATTCGACCGGTGGCGTCGCGGTGCTGGCCGACGCGGCCGACGGGCTGTTGACGCCCATCAGCTTGGCGGTCGACGCGCTGGGACAGGTATACGTGGCCGACGTCTTGCTCAGCCAGGTGATTCGATTCGACGCCATGGGGGGCAACAAGACAGTTCTCGCGGGACTGCCACAGGGAATCGCCACTCCAACTGGCATTGCTTTCGATGGCGCCGGCAACCTGCTGGTGGCCGATTACCTCCGCAGCACGGTGATGACGCTGTCGCTTACCGGCAGCGGCGTGACGCCCTTCGCCGATGAGGCGGGGGGCGTCTTTCGGCCGTTCGATGTGGCCTACTTCGATCCGTTTGCCGCCGGCCCTAGTGCGCTGTTGGCGGCGGTCCCCGAACCATCGAGCGCAGCGCTGCTGCTGTGCGGTGCTGCCGCCGGTTGGGCAATCCGGCGCCGATGGGGCCAGTCCCGGGTGCGCCGCCAGTAGCCGTTGGCCAATCGACGCGAGTTACAGCGCCGCGGCAAGCCGTTGTTGGGCCTGAACGGCCCAGGGACTGTCGGGGGCCAGACGCAAGAAGGCCCGCCAGTGTGGCTGGGCGTCCGCCGTGCGGCCCAGCTCGGCGAGGGTGCGGGCCAGGTGGTAATGGGCGTCGGGATAGTCGGGGTGAAACTCCAATGCCCCTTGCAGCGCAGCAACCGCCAACTCGCGCTGCCCCAGCTCGGCTAGCAGGCAGCCGAGGTTCGCCCGGGCCTCCACAAAGTCTTCATCCAGTTCCACGGCCATGTAGTAGCGTTCGCAGGCCGCCTGCGACTGCCCTAATGCGTACAACAATTCGGCCAGCCGAAAGCAAACGTCGGCCTGTGGTCCACCGGCCGCCAATGCCGCCCGATACATCTCCACCGCCTGCGTCAATTCGCCGGTGTCTTCAAGTTCTTCCGCCAGCCGGACCAATTCGGAGGGCGTTGGGGCGCCGCCGGAGGGGGTCGGCGGCTCGTGGTCGCTTGTCGATTCGTCATCGGCCGTTGGTCGATGCCCGACAGTGGCGAGGGAGTCGAAATCGAACCGCAATTGACCGCCCGGTTCGATCAAGCCGTCGCCCTGCCGGAGCAGAAGCTGCCGGCCCTCGACAAGAACAGAGAGCTGCGCCAGCGGCCGCGAAGCACCGGGCACAAACCGGGCCAACCACGCGAGCTTCTGTTCGATGGCCGCAGGGGAAACGCCGGCCGCCACCAGTTCCGCCAACCGGCGGGCGGTGGTGATCTCTTGAAAATCAAAATACGGAAGCCGCCGGACGACATGCGCTGGCACGATCAACCCGCGGCGATGCCAGCGTCGAATCACAGCCAGCGGCACGTCGAGCAGGTCGGCCAGCATGGCGGGCGTATACAACCGTCGCACGGCCGACGCATCCGCCGCGTCATCGTTCAACAGGCCCAACTCACGCCACAACTGCGTCTCGGTGATGATGCGCAATGCGCCTGATTCCACCGCCTGACGGACCTGTTGTTCCTGCCCGTCGGCCACCACCGACGCCAGATCGTGCGCGTCGAGGCCGGGCAACTCCGCCTCGCCGATTACCGCCAGCGAAACCTCGGCGTC
>CAYWTU010000025.1:0-14369 GCA_964461275.1 uncultured Pirellulales bacterium
CAGGCCAATCACAAACTCACCCTGGCGGACTTGGCGTGAATATGGAATCGATCGAACTGCCGGCGTCGGCGCCGGCCCGTTGCACCGTTGTCCCATCGTCGGCTTGCTTCACTTCCCCAGCGCCGAAGCGTTTCGGCGACTATGCTGAAGGCGGTAAGTTGCCGCACCGCGCCCAAGCGGCGGCCACGTGGCCACCGCTTGAAGCGCTCGTCTTCGACATGGGCGACGTTCTGTACGACGCCACGCTTTGGCGACGGTGGCTGCTCAAGCTGCTGGGACAAATGGGGTTGCGCACGCAATATCGCACGTTTTTCGGCGTCTGGGACCGCGAGTATCTCAACGATGTCCACCGTGGCCGCCGCGAGTATCGCGAGGCCTTCGAGGCGTTTCTACTGGCGGCCGGGCTGACCAGGGCACAGATCGAAGAAGTCGAGGCGGCCAGTCAGCCGCGAAAGCGCGAACTAGAAAACTGCCTGCGGCCGCTGCCGGGCGTGGTCCGAACGCTGGATGGCCTGGTTCGGCGCGGAATGAAGCTGGCCGTGCTCAGCGATACGGAACGGGGTTCCGCCTCGCTGGCCGACTGGCTGGACCGCTTGGGGCTTGGTGGACGGTTTCAGGCAACGGCCTCATCGTTCGATCTGGACAGCGTCAAGCCGGCCGCGAGCAACTACGGCGCGGCCTGCGCGGCGCTGGGCGTAGCCCTGGAGCAGGCGGCGTTTGTCGGCCACGACCAGGAAGAGCTGGACGGCGCGGTGGCGGCGGGCATGCGATCGATTGCGTTCAATGCCGACCCCGACGTGGTGGCCGATGTGGTGCTCGAGCGCTTCGCGCAGCTCGCCGAAGTGGCCGCCCGCTGGGCCAGCCGGCCGGAACCCGTCGCGGCAGGATCAGGATAAGGCTCCAACCCGCTATGCAGGTCTACAGCCGCTGGGAGTCCGCCGTACCGTTCGTATGCCCAGCCCTGCTGTTGGAAGGGGTGTGGCGGCCGGCAATTGTCCGCAACGTCAAGGCCGGCGCAACCTGGTGGTCGCTCGACGATTTGGTCGATGCGCGCCTGGCGCATTTGGACGTTGCCGCCGTGGAGTTGGCGGAACAAGCGGGCGGCGTACACACGCTCCGGCTGCGCTATTTCTTGCTCAAGTTGCTTCGCGCGGCGTGGTTTTTTCGCCAAGGACCTGGGCGCGCGACGCCGCGCATCGATCTGCACCTGACTCGAGCGCGCGACGAAGACTACGCATCGCTGTTTCAGGCGCTCGCCGCGGCCGGTGGGCCGGAAGTTCAGCTTCACTGGCGCCAGGGTGCGCCAGCGGCCGACGTGCAGCCGCCGGTCGATGCCTTCTGGCGGCAGGCGCTAGGAAAACTTTTGACGACGCAATGCAGCGGCCCTGCGCCAGGCCGTCGACCGAACGTGGTATTGATGGGCGATGCCCGACGACTGGATGGCGTCTGCGCGACGCTGGTCCGCCGCGGCTATTCCCCTTGGTGGCTTTACGAACGGTTCGCGGTAAGAACTTGGTGGCGATGGCGCGGGCAGGGCGTGCGCCAGATCGTGCTGAACGGCAATCCGGGCGGATTCCATGAGGTTGGTGCGTCGCATCGCCCTCCGGAACCCGGTCCGTTGCTCTGGGAGGGGGTCGACCTCGCGCCGGCCGTTCGGGTTTGGCAAAACCGCGCGCCACAGCCATCGGCGGCACGCGACGTCCGGCTGTCTGAGCGCGTGACGGCGGTGGTGGAGAAGGTCGGGCCCGCCGCGATTGTGCTCGACGAAGACGCCACGCCGCTGGCGCGAACCGCGGTGAATTGCGGCAAACGGCTGGGGATTCCGTCGCTTGTGGTTCAACACGGTGCACCTTGCGTGCGGTTTGGTTTCGCCGCGCCGCTGGCCGATGTGACGTGCGTTTGGGGCGAGGCAAGTCGACGACAACTGTTGCGTTGGGGCGCGCGACCAGACCAGATTCGCGTCACCGGGTTTCCGGCGCTGCCGGCGCCGCGCCGCCGTCCCCGCCGCGCCCCGGGCCGGACGATGCGGGTGCTCTTGCTGGGCACGGTGCCGCCGCGCAACGATCGCCCGGATGCGGCCGAATTTTGCCTGACGACCGATCGATACGCCCAGATGCTCGCGGGAGTCTGCGCAGCGCTGGCGAGTCTTGCCCAACGACTGGCCGACCCAGCGGAACCGTTGCCATTTCGACGCGTGCAACTTTGGGTGCGGCCGCATCCGCGCTCGCCGCACGACCCGATTCTGGCCGCTGCGTTGCGCGCCTATCCGCAATTGCGTCCGCGGCTGGTTCGCCGTGGTGGACTGCTGCGACATGCGGCGCGAGCGCACCTAGCCATCGGCTGTGCATCGAGCAGCGTGGTCGAAGCGGCGCAGGCCGGTGCCGCGACGATTCAGCTCATGCCGGTCGGTTCGGCGAGGGAGGTGTTCGAACCTGCCGAGTGGGGCCTGAACGCCACGTGCCGAAGCCCGGCAGAACTGCAGGCGGCCTTAGGGCGGCTGCTGCCCGCGCTGGCGGCCAAGGAGTGCTGGGCGACGAGCGGCCCTTCGCAGGCCGTAGCGGCCTGCGGCGTCGTGGCGGCCGAGAACGTAGTTCGTGAGCTGCGCAACCTGATCGCCCGGCACGATGGCGCCGATGGCCAACCGTGCGACCGCGAAATCAGTCGGCGCCTGTTGGAAACGGCAGGGTGAATCGTGAGCACTGCCACGCTGCCCCGACGCGCGTCGATCGAGTCTGTGCCCCGGCCGGTCACGGGATGGCGAAGATTGCTGCGCGACTCGATGCTGGTCGGCGGCTCGAGCCTTGTGTGCGACGCCCTGGGAGTGGTCACCAGCCTGCTGTTGCGAACACTGCTCGATCCGACCCAGATGGGCCTCTGGCAAGGGCTCAAGACACTGTTGGGCTATGGCAATTTCGCCAATTTGGGAGTCAGCAAGGGGGTGGCGCGGGAGCTGACGGTTAGCTTGGGGCGCGGCGACCAACACGCTGCGGCACGACAGATTGCGCTGGGGCACACGGCCAACCTTGTGTCGAGCGCCGTGTACGCCGTGGCACTTTTAGCGGCGGCGGGCTGGATGCTCCGCCGCGGCGCCGCCTTGGGCGGCGCTTGGGCGATTGGGCTGACGGCCATTGCGGCGCTGACCTTCCTGCAGCGGCACGTCACCTATCAGATCACGCTCCTGCGCTGCCGGCAGGAATTTGGCCGCACCTCGGCGGTGGCGATTCTCGAGGCAAGCCTGACGCTGGTCGTCGGCAGCCTGTTGACGTGGCGCTTCGGCCTGGTGGGGCTTTACGGGGCGACGATGGCGGTCATGCTGGCGTCGAGCGCCGTGTTGGCCCGAGGAGGCGCAGGTCGACTCGGGTGGCAGTGGGCGCCCGCCGAACTAGCGCGGTTGGCGGGCGTGGGCGCGCCGATCTTGGTGGCCAGCGTGCTGGCCGCTCTGTTTCGATCGCTGGACCGGTGGTTTGTGCTGGCGCTGCCCGAGGGAGAGTTTCAACTCGGCTGCTACTCGGCGGCGCTGTTGGTCACCACTCAGTTGTACGGCGTGGCCAACGCACTCTCCAATGTGCTCGCGCCGCGCTACGGTCAATGGTTCGGTCGCACCGGCTCGCCGCGGCAGGTCGCGCAGCTTGCGGCACGTTCGCTGGAGCCGTTGTCGGCGGCCCTGGGGCTGGCCGCCGCGCTGGCGCTGTTGGTGGCGCCACCGCTGTTGGGTGCGGTCTTGCCGGCGTATCAGTCGGGACTTGCGGCGCTGGCGTGGCTGGCGCCGGGCACGGTATGCCTGGGGCTGGCGCTGCCGTTGCAGCAGTACTTGATCGCCGTGGGGGGCCAGCGGCGCAGCGTGGCCGCTTTGTGCCTGGGGCTGCTAACCGCGGCGGCCGGCAACTATTTGGCCGTGCGCAGCGGAGCGGGGCTGGCGGGCATCGCGGCCGCCACGGCGCTATCCAACGCCCTGTATTGGCTGTGTCTGATGGCGCTGTCGATCTGGCCGGAATTGAAGTTGGCGCAGCGCGGGCGGTACCTGGCGGTTTCGGCGGCGGCGATGGGCCTGCCGCTGTTGAGCGCCAGCCTGGCGCTTCCCGAATCTTCGCCGCTGGTGGGCTGGACCAGCCTGTTGGACTGGCGGCTGTGGAACGATCTGTTGCCGCGAGCGGCCGCCGTGCTGGCAATCTGGCTTGGCGCAATTGGTGTTGGTTGGACCTACGGCGGCTGGGGTGGCGCGTGGCGTCAGGAGGCCGCGTCATGATGCCCGACCGATGGACGTCCAACGACCTTCGCACAACTGCCGACGATTGGTCCGCCTTCGCCGCCCGTTGTCAAAAGCCCGACCATCAACGATTGGGGTCGTGGATGGCCCGCAAATTGTCGCGGCCGGCGGCGCTGCGGATCACCTGGCTGATCGCCCCTTGGCAAGTCTCCGCCCATGCGGTCACGCTGCTGGCCTGGGCGGTGGCCATGGCGGCGGCGGCGGCCATGGGATTGGGATCCGTGGCAGGCTGGGTGGCGGCGGTGGCGCTGTGGCAAGTGTGGTATCTGTTGGACCACGTCGACGGCCAATTGGCCCGCTGGCGCAGCGCCGTTTCGCTCGACGGCGCGCAGCTCGATTACCTCATGCACCATGCCGTGCAGTTGACGCTGCCGGCGAGCGTCGGTTGGGGGCTGTTCCAGCGCCATAGCGAGCCTGCGTGGCTGCTGGTTGGCGCGGTGTGGGGCCTGGCTCGTCTGCTCAACGGACTCCTCGAAGACACGAAGTTCAAGGCCTTCGAGCAGCGCTGGAAGCGGCTGATCGGAACCCTGGAACTTGCCGGCGGAGCGGGTGGTCGACCGATCGCCCACGATCCGCCACAGGCATCGCGCGTCCTCCAACTCGCCTGGGGATTGCGCAAGCTCGGCGAGCCGCACGTGGCGATGAACCTGTTGACGCTGCTGGCGCTGACGGCGGTGGTCGTCGAGAACGCGGCCTGGAAGATGTTGGGGGGGTACGCCGCGATCATGGCGGTGCTGTCCACGATGTTTTTCACACGCGACCTGCATCGTGGGCTGCGTCAGCAGCGCGTGGAGCGCTCGTTTGCCCAATGGTTTCAACCCCCCGCGGGCCATGACGTCGTATACCTCGACGGTTGGTGGCGGGTCGTGTCACGGCAATCTGGCGAAGGCAGCGAAACCGCGTCAAGCCGTGAGGTTGGGTGACCTCGCGCATCGCCCCGGGCGCCGCCTCGCCGCCGTGTCTGGCTTGACCCCCGTTGCCTGAAACACGTAACTTGCTGCGCGATGGGCTCGCCGTGCGGCCGCTTGCGCGGTCGTCGCGGCCTGGGCCGCCGCCCGTAAGGATGCGGGGCTCGATGTCGCAGGATGTGGAAGTCTTCGTGCTCAACTTTAACGGCAGCGAGCTATTGGCTCGCTGTCTGCCGTCCGTCTTGCGCGCATGCCAAGCGTCGCGCCATCGGCCGCGTCTGGTCGTCATCGACAATAGTTCAACCGACGAATCCGTCCGGCTATTGCAGACGTTGCCCGACGTGCGCATCAAGCATTGCATCAACCGGGGGCTCTGCTCGTTCAACGACGCCCTGGCGGAATCCTCCTGTCGCGTGGCTGTGCTGCTCAACAACGACATTCAACTGGCCGCCGACAGCCTGGACGAATTGACGGCGCCACTGTTGGAACAATCGCCCGCGCTTGAGCATGCCGCCGACAGGCGATTGGCGACGCAGGCCGGCCCGTACTTTCTCACTGCGGCGCAATGTTGGAAGACGGATGGCGGCGGTTACGATGGCCAAAAGACCGCCGTCGCCTGGCGCTGGGGATTGATTCAGGCGACGTCGCAGTTTCCCGGCCACCAGCGCGGCATTCTTGCGCCGGGCCGCACCGCGTCGGCCGGGGCCGCCGTAGCTGTTGATCGCCGGCGGTTTTTGGCATTGGGAGGCTTTGACGAGCTGTATTTGCCAGGCCGATTGGAGGACGTCGATCTGGCGTATCGCGCCTACCAGGCCGGCCTGCGATGCCTGTATGTGCCGGACGCGGTCGCTTGGCACGTTGGCATGGGCAGCTTTGGTCCGGTCTATGGCGCGGCGGGCAATGACCATCTGGCGCTGCGCAATACGCTTCTGTTTCAGTGGCGACACCTGCGGCATCCGCTGAATCGGGTTCGACAGGCTGCCGGCTTCTTGGCGCGAGGGCTGGCCGACGTGGCCTTGGCGCCGCTGCAACCCAAGCCGCGTCGATGGCGATTTGTTCGCGCTTGGCGTGCTGCTGCACGGCGTTGGCAGGAGCAATCGGCCGGCTCTACGGCGCGGCGATCGCCGGCGCCCGCGGCGTCGCTGGAGCGGGAATGGGAATTCTTTCGCGAGTATCACCCGCGGACGATCAGCGTCGAAGCGGCCTGTTGGCTGGCGGCCGATGCGAACCTGAACGACTGGCGCGTCGAATCGCACGCTTATCCGACGGAGTCGCGATTTTCGGCGATCGATGCGAACGGCGGCACAGTCGAGGTGGCCCAGATATGATCTCCGTCGCTCGACCACCAACGAGCGCCGCCGCCCCGGCGCCGTTTCGCCAACTTACAACCGCATCGGCAGGGCCCGTCGACGACGAGGTTTGCCTCGACAGAAACTATCCGTTGGCCAGGTGGTGGCTGCGGCCGCTTGCGGCGCGCGCTGCCCAGCGTCTGGCGCCGACGGCCGTTAGGCCCAACCACGTTACGCTGCTGGGGGCGCTGCTGGCGGGAACCGCAGCGACGGCTGTAGGTTGTTGGCCGACGCACGGCGGAATCGCCGCGGTTTTGGTGTTGGCCTATTGGTTCTGCGACCGCACGGACGGGCTCTTGGCGCGCCGACAGCGATCGACTTCCGCGGCCGGCGCTTGGCTGGACGCCAATGTGGATGAAGCGGTCGACGTGGGGCTGCATGCAGCGGCAGCCTGGTCGCTGGCGGCCCAGTCGCAGGCCGCCTGGCCCGTATGGTTATGGGCGGGGCTGGTGTCGGGAAAATATCTGTTGATGTACGGGCTACACGCCGAAGAAGCGTTCACACCGACGGCTTCCGTCGGCGGCGGCGGTCGGCTGCCGTCACCCTCGGGCCGCGCCATTTCGGCGCTGCGCGACGTTTATCATCTGCCGGCCAACGCCGACGTCCGCGTGCACGCTTTGGCGCTGGCGCTGGCGGGCAACGGAATGGCGTTTGAATTAGCTTTCTTCGCGGCGTATTACCACGCCCGCTGGATCGTGCGTTATGGCCTTGTCGGCTGGCGTCTGAGGAGAGACCAACGATGACGCCTGTCGTCCTACCGTGCCATTCGGTTGCTGGCCGTGCCGCGTCGGCGCCGGAAATCGCCCATTTTCGCTGGGAGACGATTGGCGTGGCGATCATTGCCCGCGACGAGGCTGCGAACCTGCACAGCCTCTTACCGACGCTGGCTTGGGCCGACGAGGTGGTCGTGGTGGTCGACGCCGCCTCGGCCGACGCCACCGCGGACGTCGCCCGCCGGCACGGCGCCAAAGTGATCGAACGGGCCTTCGACCGCTTCGCAGCGCAACGCAACGCCGCCTTGACGGCGTGCACGACCGATTGGGTTTTGTCTTTGGATGCCGATGAACGCCTCTCACCCGGTTTCGTCGGCGAGCTAGGAAAAGTTCTGACCGTCTCGCGCTGTGCAGGCTACCGCATCCGAATCCACAGCCGCATCTTCGGTCGCCGGTTTCGCTTTAGCGGGACGCAAGACGATCGACCGATTCGGCTCTTTCGCCCTGCGTCGGCCGCCTGGCGCGGCGACGTGCATGAGGTTGTCGAAGTTGCTGGGGGCGTGGGGCAGCTTCGCTCCACTCTGGAACACGACACGCTGGCCAACCTGCCAGTGTTCCTTCGCAAGATGCAGCATTACACGGCGCTCGAGGCTCAGGCTCGGCTGGCGGCCGGACGCCGACCGTGGCGAGGTGAGCGCTGGTTTGCCGCCGCGCGCGAGTTTCTGCGGCGGCTGGTCTGGAAACACGGCTGGTTGGATGGACCGACCGGCTGGGCATTCTGCGCACTCAGTGGACTCTCCGCTTGGGTGGCTGTCGACCGCACGAACCAACTTTGGCGCGACACTTCTCCTACTTCCTTGGACAAAGATTGCCGTAAATCGCAATCCGGCCGTTGCGCCGCATGACGTTTATGACGAACCATACCTTGCCGCCGGATGCCCTGACCCTGTTGCCGTTGGCGCTTTCCAACGTGCCTGCCGGACTGCGCATGGCGCTGGAACAGGCGGGCGTGCCGCACATCGACCATCCGGTGGAACGTGCCGCGGAGGCGGCCGATGCGCGGTTCGTGCTGTTCGATTCGCAAGCGGCGCGGCCTCCGCACCTGACGGCAGGCCAAATGGCGATCGATATCGCGGCACTCCGATCCGGCGAGCCCCGCGACCCGTTTGCGGCGCTCCTGGACACGCGCTCGATTCGCACCCGCTGGACAGTAGGCGCGCTCGACGTGTACGAGGAAGTGGCGGCGACCGACAAGCGTGCCGTTCGACGACGGCTGTTGGCTGGGCTCCGTGGATTGATCGAGGCGGCGGGCGGCGTGTGGGCCTGCGTGGCGGCGTTCCCCCACCCGCATCGCAGCGCCTTTAATCTTCGCGTCGATTACGACCGCTATGAACCGGACGACTTCCAGCGATTCTGGGGCGCCATCCGCGGCTGGGAGCATGCCGTCAGTCACTTTGTCTGTGCCGCGGCGTTCCAGCCGCAGCCCGGCTTGTTGGCGCGACTGGCCGGCGCCGACGTTGGTTCGCACGGCTGCCATCACCACAGCTATCGCGATGAAACGGAGAATCAGTCCAACGTCCGGCGCGGCGTCGAGGCCTTGCGGGCATGGGGACTCGATCCCGTGGGATTCGCAGCGCCGCACGGCCGCTGGTCGGCGGCACTCGGGCGCTGCTTGGACGAATTACAGATCCCGTACAGCAGCGAATTCGCGCTGGCCTACGATGAGCTCCCCTTCTGGCCGCAAGACTGTCGCGCCCTGCAAGTGCCCGTCCACCCCCTTTGCCTGGGGTTGTTCCTTGAGTCGGCCAGCGGCGCGCAACCGCCGCTGGATGCGACGTCCGCAGTTGATCTCGCCGCCGAACATTGGCGCCAGGTGGCCCAGGCGAAGTACGCGGCAGGCGAGCCGGTCTTTCTATACGATCATCCCGATGGTCGTCTGGGGCGTCACCCGCACGTCGTCCGCGAGTTGTTGGGGACAGTTTCGCAACTTTCGGCCGTCTGGCCCACGACGTTGACACAATTCTCGCAGTGGTGGCGTGCGCGGCGCGCGATTCGCCTTCGTCTGCGACAGGCAGGCGAAACGCTGTCATTCGTCGCCGACAACTTACCGGCAGGCTATCGCGTCGCGGTCGAAGTTTGGCGAGGCGCCCATGTGGCGCCGCTGCCCCTGGACCAACCACACCTGAATTTCTCGCTCGCGGCCCTAGCGTATCAATCTCGGCCCACGGGCAAGCTGCCGGCGCCGACGCCTGCCGCATATTCCGGAGGACTGCGGCGACGAGTGCGGCAATACCTCGACTGGGAAGTCGAAACGCCGCTGGCGGAAGTCGGCACAAAGACCTGGCCCGGTTGGCTGAAACATCGGCTCCGCGCGCGGCGCGAAGCTCAGGAGCGGCGCGCATGACGCTGGCAACTCTTCGTCAACGGTCGCCTGCAGTTCAGTCTGGCGCTCAACCGACGACCGGCGGGCTGCGCGTGGCGCTGGCCGGCCGGTTGACGGCGCTCGGTGCGCCGGGGGGCGGCGAGGTGCAAATGTCCGACCTTTTGCCCGAGCTGCAACGCCTGGGCTTGGCCGCCGATTGGTTTCGCCCTTGGAGCGACGGCTTTCAAGGGCTCAACGTTTTGCACCTATTCGGCAGCGCTCCGGAGTTTCTAGAGGTGGTTCGCGCGGCACATTCGCACGGCGTGCGGGTGGCGCTGTCGCCAATCGCTTGGTTCGACCTGCGAAGCGTGTGGGGCGAACCGCGCGGATTCGTCAGGCGAGCGCTGGCTTGCAGTCGATATCTGGCCCGCCGCGCCCTGCCCGCCGCACCCACCTGGCGTCGACAACTGTATCGTGCGGTCGACGCGCTGCTGCCGAACTCGCAGGCCGAAGCGGTCCAATTGCAAACGCAATTCGGCGTCTCGTCTGAGAAGATCTTTGTCGTTCCCAATGCCGCCAGCGAGCGATTCGCCCGAGCCGACTCCGAGCCGTTTGCTCAACTGGTCGGCGGTCAGGGGTTCGTGCTGTGCGCCGGTCGAATCGAGCCTCGCAAGAATCAGCTCTTGCTGCTGCGTGCGCTGCACGGCAGCGGGGCTCGCGTGGTGATCGTCGGCAATCCTGTGCCGAACCATCGGAGGTACTTCTCTGCCTGCCAACGTGTGGCGGATGAAAGCGTTCGCTTCGTCCCGCGTCTGCCCCATCACGACCCACTTTTGGCCAGCGCCTATGCCGCCTGCGGTTGCTTGGCGCAGCCGAGTTGGTTTGAGACGCCGGGTCTGGCCGCCCTGGAGGCCGGATTGTCCGGCGCGCCCCTGGTCGTCAGCTTGTTCGGCTGCACGAACGAGTATTTTGGGCCGCACGCCCGCTACGTTCATCCTGGCCATCGCCGACAGATTCGCCGCAACGTCCTCGAGGCGTTGCAGGAACCGCGCAGCGCCGGCCGCACGGCACATATTCAATCACATTTCACCTGGCGGGCGGCGGCCGCCGCCACCGCACGTGCATATGCCGCGATACGTTGACCAACCGCCGGACCTATTGGCTCGCCTGCGGCGCCGGCCCGGCGGGCGCTATCGCTACGTGCGCGCGCCGTGGCGAGTCGCATGTGCGAGCATCGATTTTTTCGGAAGCTGGCTTTGCGCCGCGCTAAGGACGGTGCGTCGCGCGGCAATGCCCGGCCGAAAGCGACCCGATACCACGAACGTTCAACGCATTTTGCTGGTTCAATTGGACCATCTAGGCGATGCGATCATCACTACCGCCATGTTGGGTCCGCTGCGCCGCGCCTACCCACAGGCCGAGATTCACGTCTTGGCAAGTCCGCGCAGCGCAGCGGTGTTTTGTGAATCGCCGCTGGTCGATCGATTGCACGTTTGGTCCGGCTACCGGTTTGACGGCGCACGCTGGTGGCGCTGGCTGCCAGGCGTGGCGACCTGGGCCGTCCGCCTGTACTCGTGGCGATTCTGTTTGGGCTTCGACGTGCGGGGAGAGGCGCCCCTGGCAGCGCTGTTGTGGCTGGCGGGGGTGCGGCGGCGCCTGGGGTGGGCCTCTGGCGGCGGCGGATTCTTGCTCTCGGCCAGCGCCAACTATGTACCGGGCCGGGCAGAGATCGAATCGCGGCGCGCGCTGCTCCTGGCCGCCGAGATTGCGGGCGTCGAAGAGTCGACGCTGGCGCCCCACTGGCCTGGCGAACCATCGGCCGAACGCGACGTGGCTGCGCGACTCGCCGACGCCTCGATCTCAGGCCGGCCATTTGTCGTAATCCATACCGGCGCCGGCGCAGCCAGCAAGCGTTGGCCGGCCGAGAACTTTCGGCAACTGATCGCGAGCCTATCGACGCACCAAACAGACGGCCAGCGGCTAACTGTCGTTCTGGTCGGCGGCCAGTCCGATCGACCACGATCGGCAATCATCGCCCCGGCCGGCCGCGTCGAGCGGGTCATCGACTGGACCGGTCAATTGAACCTGCCCCAACTCGCCGCTTTGTGCGCACGCGCGGCGTTGTACATTGGCGCCGACTCGGGACCGGCACACCTGGCGGCCGCGACGGGAGTCCCGGTGTTGGCGCTGTTTAGTGGCTCGAATTTGGCGCGGCAATGGCGCCCCGTTGGCCGGCGCGTCGTCGTGCTGCAGCATCCGACTCACTGCGGGCCGTGCCACCGATTGGAGTGTCCGTGGTCGGATCATCCTTGCATTGGCGGCATCTCGCCGGGACGCGTCTTCGACGTCGCCAAGGGAATGTTGGGCCAACGCGGCAATGAAGTCGGGCGAGCCGACTGGCCCGACAATGCCGAACAATCGGTCGAAAGTCATCTCTACGACGAAGCAATGCCGTATCGAGGAACGGAAACATGATTGCACCATTGCGCCAGACGCCGGCGCCCCAGGGACGCGAGCCTGAAGCTCTCCGCGCCGCCCGTCGGGCGGTGGCGGCGGCGCTGCTGCGCCGGCCAAGCGACGAGTCGTTGCCAGGTCCGCCGATACCGGCCTGGCAAGCCTGGTCGCTGACCGCCTGGGCGGCTTTGGTCGCAGGTTATTGGCTGTACGCCATGTGGGCCGGTTGGCAGTAAGCGATTTGAGACACTCACGTCCGCCGGTTTCCCACCATGCACATCCCCACCGTTCTGGAAAACCTGTTGTCGGTCTTGGCCCTGGCCAGCATTGGTCTGGCCTGTTTTGGCGTCGGCGCGCCACTGGTGCGGCTGCTGCGGCTGGCCGGTCACGATCGCCTGGTCAACGCCACTTGGAGTTTGGCGTTGGGAGCCGTGGCCGCCGGCGTGACGTTGATGTCTCTGGGGTTTCTGGGCCTGCTGTACGGACCGTTGATTGGGCTACTGACCATGGCGGCCGGCTTCTGGGGCCTGGGTGAAACCGCGCAGGCGTTGTACGTGTGGCGGGACGAAACTCTGTTTCAACTCGGTCCCGACGCCCCTTGGACCCCAAGATTAAAGCCGACGCCGGCCAATCGCGCGACGGTGTTTTTGGCGAGCGCCGCCGCGATCGCGGCGTTGGGTGCGCTGGTTGGGGCATTGGCGCCGCCGACGGCCGGCGACGCCCTGTGCTATCACCTGGAGTTGCCCAAGACGTTTCTCGAGCGGCACTCAATCGCCATGCTGCCGTACGACGACAACGTCACTTATCCGCTGCTGGCGGAACTGTGGTTTTTGTGGGCCATGGCGCTGGATGGACCGGTGGCGGCGCAATTGGTCCATTGGAGCCTGGGCCTGATGTTGGTTTTGGCCACATTCGACTTGGCGGCGCCGGTGCTCGGACGCCATTGGGGGTTGGCGGCCGGCCTGGCCATGGCGCTTGTGCCGGCGGTCACCAACCAAATGACGGCGCCGCTCAACGATCTGGCGCTGGCGGTGTTCACCACTTTGGCGCTCTCCGCCTGGAGGCGCGGTTGGACCGACGATGACCCGCCCCGCTGGATGATCGCGGCTGGCGTGATGGGCGGCGCGGCGCTGTCGATCAAATACTTGGCGGCGCTGGCCGCGGTGGCGGCTGTGGCGACCGCCGCGATTCAGGCCTGGCGTTATTCGCGCCGCCGGGCGATGCTCGAACATCTACTGACCGTCGCGATCGTGGCGGCCGCCATCGCCGGTCCATGGTATCTTCGCGCAGCCTGGATTCGTCAGAATCCGGTCTATCCGTTTTTCAGTCATCTGATAGGAAAGCCGGGACCCCAGCCTGCGCCCGCCGCCAAGCGGCCGTTGAGCTGGGCCCCGGCCGACGCGCTCACGGCCCCGTGGCAGGTCACCATGCGTCCCGACCGGTTCGGCGGCCGCGGGCATCAACTGGGGCCGTTGTTCTTGGCGGCGCTCCCCGCGGTGTTGGCGGCGCGACGACTGCGGGGGCTCGGTGAACTGGGGCTGATCGCTGCGCTGTTCATGGTGCAGTGGTACCTGCTGCGGCAGAACATCCGCTTCTTATTGCCGGCATTGCCGCTGTTGTGCGTGGCCGGAGCGTGGGGCCTGATCGAAACCGCCCGTTGGCCCACAGCCGCGCGCCGCACGCTGCTTGCCACGTTGGGACTGGTCGCCGCGACACTGGCCGTGGCGCCGTGGGTGCGGGCCCGCGATCAGTTGGCGGTGGCCATCGGCGTTGAATCGCGCGCCAGTTACTTGCAGCGGCGCGAACCGACCTATCGGGCCGCAGCTCTGGCCAACGCCATGCTCGTGCCAGGCGACCGACTGTTGAGCCAAGACTATCGCAGCTTCTACTTTCGGATGCCGGTCGTTCGCGAAAGCATCTTTCGTCGAGAGACTGGTTACGATCGTCAGGCAGCAACGGACGAAGAGTGCTATCACCGCTTGCGCCAGCACGGTTTTACCCATGTGCTCCTGGCCGAGGCCAACGGGAGCGACGGCATTCGCTTCGACGATACGCTGCGGCGGCTAGTGGACAGCCAGCCGCAGGACCTGGCCCGCCGCGACGGTCCACTGTGCATCAGCGACTACCGATTCGTCGACGCCGACGGTCAACAGCGGCGTTATCGGCTGATGATGCTCCGTTAACGGCCGCACGATTCGAGATTTGCCGCGCCGATGTTTCATCGCTGCGCGTCTCACCGGCTCGGTGCGCACCGGCGCGCTCGTTGCCGTCCAGTCAGCGCCGGCGTTGTTTCGCGGCGCTAGCGCATGATATAAA
>CAYWTU010000026.1:0-14149 GCA_964461275.1 uncultured Pirellulales bacterium
GTAGGCGTTGCGACGGGTGGCAAGGTGGAAGCACTGTCGCCGTTCCCCGAGGTCGGCGCCGACTATCTTGGATTCGAGCTGTTGGCCGAAATTGGGCGCGGAGCGCTCAGCCGTGTCTACCTTGCCCGGCAGGGCGATCTGGCCCAACGGCTCGTCGCGCTGAAGGTTTCCACTACGTCCTGGGCCGAGGCCGACAAGCTGGCCCAATTGCAACACGCCAACATCGTGCCGGTCTACTCGGTGCACAGCGATGGGCCGCGGTGCGCCGTGTGCATGCCATACCACGGCTCCGCCACGCTGGCCGACGTGCTCCGCAACGTGCAGCGCAGCGGCACGTTGCCCGCCAGCGGCCTGAATCTGCTCGGCACGCTCTCGGCCAAGGCCGACCAAACGTGGCTGGCGGCAAGCGAGGGCAAAACGCCGGCTGGGGCCGTTCTACCAGCCAGTCAGAGCGAGAAAGGTCGCCCCGAAGCGGCGGTTGCCTCCGCCGCGCTGTCCGATCTCAAGAAGCTCGGCGGTCTGTCGTATGTCGAGGCGGTGCTTTGGCTCGGGGCGCGGCTGGCCGATGGCTTGAGCCATGCCCACCAGCGCGGCATCGTCCATCGCGACCTCAAACCCGCCAACATCCTGCTGGCCGACGACGGCCGGCCGATGCTGCTCGATTTCAACCTGTCCGAGGACGTGAAGCGCTCGTCTGACGAGTCCGTCGTAGGCGGGACGTTGCCTTACATGTCTCCCGAGCAGATCGCGGCATTTCAGCGGCGTGGGCGGGCGACCGATTTGCGCAGCGACGTCTACTCGCTGGGCGTCATTCTCTTTGAACTGCTCTGCGGCAAGGCCCCGTTTCCACTGCGCGAGGGAACACTGGACCAGCGAGTGTCGGCAAGTTTGTCCGACCGGCTCGGTGCGATTCCCGAAATTCAGTCTTCCGCCGCTGGCGTTACGCCGGCGATACGGGCAATTGTGCGGCACTGCCTGGCGCCGCAGCCGGAGAATCGCTATCAGTCGGCCGAGCAACTTCGCGACGACTTGCAACGACAACTCGACCATTTGCCGCTGCGGCATGCGGCCGACCGGTCGCCGGTCGAACGGACGCGCAAATGGGTCCGGCGGCACCCCCGCGTCACGTCGGTCGGCGGCGTAGCTGCCATGGCCCTGGCGGCGATCTTGTTGGTCGGCGGCGCGGCCGTCGTCAGGCAACAACGGCTCGATCGACTGCAGTCCGGCGAGGAGTTGCGCGCCTTACAACAGGCGCTCGACTCGGCTCGAATCGAGAGTTTGCAGAGCGTGTTGCAGGGCCACCCCACGCCCGAGGCACTGCTTGCGAAACTCAACCGTGTCTTGGATAAGGCCCAGGCGCCGCGCGGCGACGCCTGGGTCGCCATCGGCAGCGTCCGCCAACTGTCGGCCGAGCAAATCTTCAACTGGCGAACCTCGCTGGGCGAACTATGGGAGTTGACGGCAGCCGTCGCACAGTCGAAAGCCCGCAGGGTTCCCGACGACCAGCGTTTACAACTCTTGCAACAGGCCGAGGACTGCGCACGCTACGCCGCCACGGCCTATCCAGCCCCGTCGCCTGACCAGCGCGGTCTCACCGGCCAACGGACTGCCGATACCGCGCGCGAGATGGGCCGAGCCGCTTTGCAGTTCTCGCTCGAGCGGCGGTTTGATGAGGCGCTGCCGCTCTGGCAACAAACGACCGCAGCCGATCCGCGGCAGGTTTGGGCGTGGTACGCATTGGCCGCGTGTCAATCGCAACTCGAACGGTGGCCAGAGGCTATCGCCAGCTTTACCGCCTGCATTGCGCTGGCGCCCGAATTCGCTGAAGCCTATGCGGGTCGGGGCACCGCGCGGTACACGATGCAGGAATTCGTCGCGGCCGAAACCGACTTCGATCGCGCGATCCAGCTCGCGCCAAATCGCGCCGACAATCGAATCAATCACGCTTTGGCCTTGCTGGGGCAAGGCCGAGCCGCCGAGGCCCAGCGGGAGCTGACTGCCGCGATCCAGAACGACCCAGCCCATGGACGCTTGTACCACATTCGCGCTCAGACTCGGCAGCGCTTGGAAGACACGGCCGGCGCCGCGGCCGACCAACAGGCGGCGCTCCGCTGCATACCGCGCGACGACCCGGATTGGATCGCCCGAGGCATCGCCCAACTTCCAAGCGACCCGGAGGCGGCGCTGGTGTCGTTCGCCGAAGCCGCCGGATATAACCCCGGCAGTTTGGCGGCGCGAGTGAATCAAGCCCACGTGCTCTCAGAACGTTTGGGGCGCACCGAAGAAGCCCTTGACCTGTTGGACGATGCGGTGCGGGACTTTCCGTATTGCGAGACCGTCTACGCCGCCCGGGGGGTGCTATTGGCTCGTCTGGGGCGACGGGATGCCGCAATTGAAGACGCGCGTCGAGCCCTCGATCTCCGAGATTCGCCGGCCACCCGCTACCATTTAGCGGGAATTTACTCGCAGACGGCCGCGTCACACCCGCTCGACAAGTTCACGGCGCTGGCACTGTTGGCCTCGGCCTTGGGACAGGGTTTCGGAGAGAACTTGTTGGAAGTCGACGTCGACCTGAATCCGCTCCGCGCCGACGAACAGTTTCAGGCGCTGGTTCAAGCAGCCCGGTTGCTTAAGTCTGCCGCTCAGGTGGCGCCGCTTCCTTGGGCCGATACTCAGACGACGGCTGCCGCACGCACGGACTAAGGACGCACGCAAGTCTGCCACACAACGTCATGGCAAGAAAACGCATCATCCCCAGACGTCGTCACCTGGCCTTCGAGTCGCTCGAAGGCCGGCGGGTTTTGGCCGCGTTCAACATGCCCTGGCCGGAGCCAGACGGAATCTCGATCAGCTTCTTGCCCGATGGAACGCAGGTCGGCAACCAAGAAAGCAATCTATTCGGGACGCTCGAACAATTATTGCCTCAGGCCGTTTGGCAAGAGTCGATCATGAGGGCGTTCCAGACCTGGGCCGTGACGTCGAACGTCAACTTCACCCTGGCCGGCGACAGCGGCCTGCCGGTGGGCGTATTGGGCTTCAAGCAAGGCGACCCGCGGTTCGGCGACATACGCATCGGCGCCATTTCGATGGCCAGCGACGTCTTGGCGGTGGCCAATCCGTACGACGCCTTTGTGGCCAACACCTGGGTGGGCGACGTTTTCTTGAACAGTGCCGCGATCGCGTCGTTGGCTGCCGACGGCGCTTCACAATTGTTGGCCGTGATGCTCCACGAGGCGGGCCACACGGTCGGCGTCAGCCACAGCGACGACGCCTCCTCGCCGATGTTCCCCCGTCTGCAAGGCAGCCGGATTTCCAACCTGACGTCGGCCGATGCCGCCGCCTTGCAAGCGCAATACGGTCCGCGCCGCGCCGACGCCTGGGAAGGCGTCGCCGGCAACGACACGCCGACCCTGGCGGCCACGCTGCCGTTGGGCGAAATCGACGGCCAACCCTATCACGCGGTGGCGGCCGCCGATCTGACCTCGCTGGCGGACGTAGATTTGTACCGCGTCGTCCTTCCGCAGGGCGTAACGTTGATTGATCTGCGGCTGCAAGCCGCCGGCGTGAGCCTGCTGACGCCGCGGATGTCGGTGCTGGACGTCGACGGAAACGTGGTGGCATCGACGCAGTCGCTCGATCCCCGGAACAACGACCTGTCGCTGATTGTCGACCAGTTTCGGCCGGGCGACGTGTTTTTCGTCCGTGTCGAAGCGGCCCGCAACGACGTGTTCGGCATCGGCGCTTACCATCTGGAGGTGGCGCCGCACGGCTCCCGCCCAGCAATTCCACCCAACCGCGAACCCTTGAGTTCCGAGCCGCAGCTTTTGGCCACCACTCCCGGCTACGTCGAACACACCTACTACGAAGTGGCGACGACCCTCGACGCGTTTCAGCCGACGGTCACCTACCGCGTTCGCTCGGTGGACTTGGGTCCCGATTTGAACAACGTTTTTACCGTCGTCGTCGAAGGCAATGGCAACCCTTCGCCGCTGGACGTGCAGATCTTCGACGACCGGGGAAACGCCGTCGATTTTTCTGTCCTGTCGCAAGACGCCGGCATGTGGCAAATCCAGGTGGAAAACGTGCTGTCGTATGCCGATTATCTGATTCAAGTTTCGGCCGACATTTCTCTAGGGCCAGTGGAAGTCGAGGTGGAGGTCGATTTCGCCCAGGATGGCGCCCATCAGGAAACGTTCGTCAACGACAGCCTGGCGTCCGACGAACATCAGCTCGTCCGCACGTTGCTGGTCAACCAAAGCCAGCAGTTCCATTTCGCACTGGGAGCCTCGGACTACAGCCTGCCCGAGGAAACGGGCGTGCGGATGGCAATCGAAAACGCGGCGGGGCAAACGGTGTTCGAGATGACGGTCGCCGACGGGGCCGTTCGCACGGGCGACACCGTGCTGAGTCAGGGAGTGTACACCGTTCGGTTCACCCGCGCTGGAAACGGAGACGCCGTGCTGTTCTTTCAGCTTACAGGCGCCGTGCAGAGTTCGCCCATCGGACCACTATTGCACGACACGACGCTCGACCCCGTGGTCGCTCCGGTAGACACCGTCTTGGCGCAGCTCTCGTATTACTGGTTGCCTAACCGCTACGCCGAACTGGCCCAAGCCCAGGCCGTCAACCGCAGTTTGCAGGCCGCGGCCCTGTTCAACCCGGCGCTGGGCGCGCTGCGATTGCCTAACGGTCTGAATGCCGAAGGCGGGCCGTCCGCCGGTGGAATCGTCGGTGTGCGACCGGCGGAATCCGGCTCGACCAATGCGTCCCACGCGAAGACTATCAACAATCATCTCGACCGACTCACGTCCGCCTCGAACGCCCAAGTCGAAAACGATGTGCCCGACCGGCACGACAATCGCGATTTGTCGCCTCGCCGCCGGCCAAGTCAGTATGGCGCAGGTAAGGAGAAGTCCACACCGCCAAACGCACACGGCGACAAGACTCAATTTAATCGTGCCGTGAAAGCAGCCGGCAATGCATCCGAGGCGCCGCCCCCCAGCGGTGAAGCTGGTGACACGGCCCCGGTGCAAGCGTCGCCGCCTTCTTCATCGATCGACTCCTCCCGCGCTCCCAACCTGGATCAGCAGCCGCAGGTCACTCCGGCGCCCAACTGGCCAGAACAATCGTTGCGTCAACGGTTGGCTGCCTATAGCGCGGCGGTGCTTGCGGCGGTCTTGCCGTTCGTCACCACATCTGTGAATCCGTCGGCAAACGTTCCCCGGAACCAACGAACGGTCCTCCCAGCCAACTCCTCTCACCGCCTGCGAATTACGCGACTGCGGTAAGCCGCCGTTGAACTTCCTCCAGGCAGCGGCTGAACGAGCTGAACTCCGCCCCCTTTGGCGGACCGTTTCACCGTTTCCCACTACTCACTTCTGAAGTAACCGTCCATTCGGAATTGCGTCCGCTTGTCGCCAAGTCCCGGCAGGCGCGCTCCAACATGCTCCGCCTCACCGATTGTCCGACAGTGCCAACTGGAAGCGTCATGAATCTATTCGCATCTCGCTGGATTTCCAAACTCAACCCCCCCACGTCGAAACGGCCCAGCCGTGCACCGCGCCGCCGCAGCCGGTTGACGCTCGAGACGCTCGAAACCCGGCGCCTGTTGGCCGGCGACATCCTGGTCAAAGTCTCCGAAGATCCCAACGCCAACGGCATCAACGAGCCGGATGAAGACCGACTGCCCGGTTGGACGGTCTACATTGATACGAACAACAACGGATCACTCAACGCGGGCGAACCATCACTGGTGACCGACGGCCGCGGCGAGGCGCTGTTCACCGGCTTGGCCGAGGGGTTCTACAACGTCCGCGAGGTCGTGCCGCCGCGCTGGCTGCCGACGACGCCCAGCGTAATCAACGCCCGGGTTCGCGACGACCGCGTGGAGAACGTCAGCTTTCTCAATTTCCATCAGGCGTTTGGCGACATCCAGGGGACGGTTTGGAACGATTTGGGCGACGATGGCGTTCGCGCTCCCACCGACCCGCCGCTGGCGGGCTGGACGATCTTTCTGGATAACAACAACGACGGCCTGCTGACGGCGGGCGAACCGTCACGCACAACCGACGCTGCGGGGCAATACTCGTTTCTGAATCTGGCGGCCGGCAATTACAAAGTCATCCAGCAGCTTCCCTTGGGCTGGGAACCGGCCCTGGGCTCGGACGATTCGGTGAGCGTCAACGTCACGGCCGACTCGGTCAACACCGTCGACTTTGCCAACGTCTTTACCGCCGCCATCAGCATCAGCGGCGACGTCTGGGAAGACTTGGATGGAAACGGCAACCGCTCGTTGGACGAGCCGGGGCTGCTGGGTTGGACCGTCTATGTGGACACGAACAACGACGCGGCATTAACCGCCGGTGAACCGTCGGCGATCACCGACGCCGTCGGGAACTATTCCCTCACCGGCCTGACCCACGGCAACTACAATATTCGCCAGGTCTTACAGACCGGCTTCACACCCACGGACCCGGTGAGCGGATTCTACTTTCAAACGCTCCGTAACGGCGACACGATCTCCGGCATCGATTTCGGCAATCGGGCCCGGACCGACGCGGTGATCTCGGGGCGGGTGTACAAGGACGCGGATGGCGATGGCGTGCGCGACGCGAGCGAGCCGGGGTTGGCCGGGATCACGGTCTATCTCGACGCGAACGACAGCGGAACGCTCGACCTCGGCGAGCCGAGCATGGTCACGCTGGCCGATCAATTCTTCACCCCCACAGTAGACGAAACCGGAACCTACAGCTTTACCCACCTGGTCCACGGCACATATCACGTCCGCGAGATTGTGCCGCCCGAACTTTCCGCCACGCCAGCCACGGAAAGCCACAAGGTTGTGCCGCTGGCGCCGGGCGAGCAACGCATCGACGTCGACCTGGGCAACGTCTATCGGCCCAGCGAAATTCACGGCATCCTGTTCTACGACGTCAACCACAATCACGTGCAAGACGGCGGCGAAATCGGCATCGGCGGCGCTACGGTCTATATCGACGCCAACCGCAACAATGCTTTCGATCCCGGGGAGTTGTCCACCGTCACCGGGCCCGACGGCGCCTATCACTTCACCGGCCTGCCGCCCGGCGCCTACGTGGTGCGGGCCCTGCTTCCACCGGGCTACATTCACACCTATCCCGAGACCACCGGCGGCATCCTCTGGCCGACCGGCGTGAGCAACCCGGCCTCGGGCAACGTCACGCCCACCAGCATCACCACGTCGCTGGCGCAGGGGGATCATTATTCGCAAACCGTCAGCCTCACGCTGCCCGGCAGCGGCGGCGTGACCAACATGGTCGACGTGTTCTTGCTCTTTGACGACACGGGCAGCTTCACCGCCAACAGCCCGATCGTGCGGGCCGCGTTCCCGCAGATCATCGCCGACTTGCAAGCGGCGCTGCCCGGGCTCGACCTGGGCTTCGGCGTCGGCCGGTTCGAAGAGTACGGCAACTTTGCCAGCGAGTACGCCACGGGCCGTCCGTTCACGCTGAACCACGCCATCGTGCCGGCCAGCAATCCGGCCATGACCACCGCCATTCAGGCGGCGCTCGACCGCGTCGCGCCCGGCTACGGCGGCGATCAACCGGAGACGCTCATCGAGGCGCTTTATCAAACGGTGACCGGCCTGGGCTTCGACGGCAACAACAACGGCTCGGTGCTCGACAGCGGCCCCGCCGGTCCGGCCAACACACAGGTCAACCCCGGCGCCAGCGGCGATGTGCCATCGTTCGCTTCGTACACCGTCGACGCGGCCAGCAACGTCTTGCCCGCGGTGGGCAACGTGGGCGGCGCGGGTTTTCGGCCCGGCGCGCTACCCGTGATTTTGGCCGCCACCGACACCGGCTTCGCCTACCAGCCGAAGGGCGAAACGTCGATCACCGGGCTGAACGGCCTGACGCTGCCGCTGTCGGCGCTGACGCAAACGTCGCGGCCCACCACGCCGTTCAACTATGGGGCCGGCATTCAGGAAACGATCACCGGCCTCAACGCCTTGGGCGCCTTGGTCATCGGCTTGGGGACCAACGCCGAGAACACACTCGATCCGCGCGCGGATTTGGAAGCCATCGCCAAACTGACCGGTGCGGTGAACAACTCGACCGTCAGCATCCCCAACGGCACGGCCAACCCGGTCGATCCAGGCGATCCGTTTTACTTTCAGATCAGCACCGGCTTCGCCGGCACGGTCTCCAGCGGCGTGGTCAACGCCATTCAAAACGCGGCCACCAACGTGGCCATGAACATCACCGTGCGGGCCAGCGATCCGCGGGTGCAGATCATCAACCACACCGGCACGATCAACGGCGTCGGCGCCGGCCAGACCGCCACGTTCGACATCGAGTTTGTCGGCGACGGCCGGCCGCACCGCTTCGACTTGCAGTTTATCCGCGAAGGGACCAGCGTGGTGCTCGGCAGCATTCCCGTGGTGCTCGGCACGCCGATTCCCGGCGACGGCTACGGCTACGAGGAACTGGAAGACGGCGAGATCGAAGACGACGTCGATTTTGGCGAAGACGACGATCTGATGGCCGTCGTCAACGGCGCCGCCAGCGCTTACCGTGGCGAGAACCTGACCTTCAGCGTCGGCGGCACGAGCGCCGTCATCGAGCCCGACCACGACATCACCTACGCCATCGACTGGGACGGCAACGGCACGGTGGACGAGACGGTCGTCGGCCCGTTGAGCGGCATCAACCTCAGTCATAGCTACCCGGCCAGCGGCCTGTACACCATCGGCCTCACCGCGACCGAAGGGGGCAACGTCAGTCCGCTCAAGACGCACGCGGTGACGGTGACCGACTACGTGCTGCGGCCGAGCGCGGCCGACCCCACCAAGACCGACCTGATCTACGGCGGCACGCCTGGGGTCGATGCGGTGTTCTTCTTCGTCGGCACGGGCACGAGCGCCGTTCAGATGTTGACGCAGTTCGACAACAACGCGTTTGTCAACCGCAGCGCCACGGCCACCGGCGTGACCGGCGGCGTGATCGCCTACGGCTACGACGGTGGCGACGCGCTGGTGGCCGAGTTCGTGCTCAGCCAAAAGGTGCAGCTGTTCGGCGGCAACGGCGACGACGTGCTCGTAGGCGGTTTTCAGGCCGACCTGTTGGACGGCGGCGTGGGCAACGACATCTTGCTGGGCGGCACGCAAGGGGTCGACGGCGCCGACACGCTGCTCGGCGGCACGGGCGCCGATTTGCTGTGGGGCCATCGCGGCGGCGATTCGATCGACGGCGGCGCGGGCGAGGATCTGCTGGTGGCCGACGCCTTGAACTTCGGCGCGAGCCTGCCCAGCGCCGTGTTCGCCATTCAAAGCGAATGGCTGGCGACCGCGCGCAGCCGGCCCGAGCGGATCGCGAACATCTCGGGCACGGGCGTTGGCCCGCGCAACAACGCCAACTACTTCTTGCAGAGCGGCGCGACGGTGCTCAACGACGGCGCAGTCGACGCGCTCCTAGGCGGCACGGAACTCGATTGGGTCATGTTGCGCCTGGCACAGGACGTCTTTAGCGACGAACAACCCGGCGAAACCAAGACTGGGACGTAGCCTCGTTTTCTCTCGGTCACGGTTCACTTACAAACCGCAATCCAGCCATTGGCCCGCAGGCTGGGCAGCAGCCATGGCCTGCGCAGCGGCCGCTGCCGCTGTGTGTGGCTCGATATCTTCACACCAATCCCCACCGCTTGCG
Source organism: uncultured Pirellulales bacterium (assembly GCA_964461275.1). GTDB lineage: Bacteria > Planctomycetota > Planctomycetia > Pirellulales > CAYNRE01 > CAYWTU01. The sequence continues at coordinate 9,687 of CAYWTU010000026.1, forward strand.
CAGCGCCCACTCGGAACACAACAGACCGGCCACCGCTATGAGGAAGGGCCAGGTGTCCCACAGCGGCTGTTTGGTCTGCGTGCTGACATCGAGCTTGAGGGGGCGCGAGCGGATCTGCTCAAGGCAGCGGGTAAACTGTTCGGGGGGCGGGCTCTCGCCACCGGTCATGTTGGCCAGACTGGCGAGCAGGCTGGGGTCGGCCGCCGGGTTTTCCAGCTCTAGGTCTTGCTCGTAGACCAGGAACCGGGCTTGGGCCAGGCCGATGGTCTGCGGGCCCTGCTTGGCGGTGACGGTAAGCGTGTAGTCGCCGGCTTGAGTCGTGTCGGCAAAGGCGCCAGTGAATCGTCCGCCTGCCGACTGCAAGCGGACCGGCTGCTTCGAGCCGTCGGGCAAGAGCGCCTCGCCTGTCCATTGCACGTTGGCGATCGGTTGACCGTCGGCGAGGCTGGCGCCGGCCGTGAACTCGACGCGCCGGCCCGGTGCGTAGCGGCGCGGATCGAGGTTGATCCATACTTCACCCTCGGCGGCCTGTTCCTTATGCGCCAGCCAAAGGACCACCTGCCGCCAGAACCGCGTGTGTTCGGCCTCGTAACCTTCCATGGCCCAGCGCCAAGTCGAATCGCCGGCGAAGGCCATCACCCGCCCGCGACCAACGTCCTCGGCCACCAGCAGCGGCTGTCCCTGTTCCGATTCGACAAGCACGTTGGCCCGCAGTTTGGCTTTGCGAAATTTGTTGGCGCCGTCCAGCGGCGGGAACCTGGTCCACACGCGGGCGCCGTCGTCGCCGGCGGCTAAATCGGTGACGAAGTGTCGCTGGCCCAAGGCGCTGGGCCGCATCCGCGTATCGCCGATCAGGTGCAAATCGGGGCTGGGGGCCTCGCGAAACGCCTGTCGTTCGAACTTGTCCATCTCGATCGGCAGCACGTCGGCCAGGGCAGTCTGCTGATAGCCGCCAGGCCCGAAACTGTGCAGACCGCCGAGCATGATCATTCCGGCGCCGCCATCGATGGTCTTCTGCAAGAGCTCGAGGTCTTCGGGCCGAAAGGCAGCGGCGTCGACGTCGCCGAAGATATAGACGTCGTAACGTCCCGGCCGAAAGCGGTCGGAGAGGTCGGGGGGCCGCTGCGACAGGCGCTCGGCGTCCAGGTACAGGTATTCCAACGCGATCACGTTCGAGCTGTCCAGCGCCGAGCGAATGAATCGCTTTTCAACGCGCCCGAGCGAGCCTTCCAAGTACAAAACATTCAGGCCACCCTTACGCACCGTGATAAACGTGCTGAGACGGTTGTTGGTGGTCACCAACTCGCCCGCCTGAGGCGGCGACTCGATGGTCACCTTGTATTCACCGGGAACTTGTGGCGCGTATCGCAGCAGCACCGGCAACGGTTCGCCTCCCGAACCAATCGACAGCGCCGTGGAGCCTACGATGTCCATCTTGTTAGGCGACGACTCGAACGCCAGTTGCACCGGCACGCGCTGATTCGCAAAACCTTGTGCACGAAGCGTCGATTGCACCGAGAACTCATTCTTGACGAAGACCGTGGGACTGCTGAGGGCTAAATCAACCAGCGCCACGTCGCGCATCTGTTCCGGTCCCTTGGCCTGGCCGAATGTGAAGGCGTACAGCGGGTAGCCCAGGTCGGCCATCTGTCGGGCTGGCGTCTGGGGAGGCAGGTCGTTGCCGGCCTGTGCTCGTTGGGCCCCGTCGCTGAGCAAGAGCACCGCGGCCACACGCCGCCCACTGACGCGCTTGAGCAATTGATCCAAGCCGGTCCCCAGTGCCGATTGAGTCCCCAGCGGCTCTTCCTCCAGCCAGGGGAGGCTGCCATCCACCTCCAACGGCGCCAGCTCTTTATCGAGGGCGTAGTACTCAAGCTGGAATTGGTCGCCCATCGACAGCAGCGTGTCGCGGGCCGCGTCGAGCGCCGCCTCGACGGCCTGCCAGCGGCTGCGGCTGCCGGCCATGTCGGTCACTTGCATGCTCTTCGAGCGGTCGACCACGATGGCCACGGTGGCCGTTTGTTTTTTGACCTTGGTGTAGACCACCGTGGGCCGCAAGAGCGCCACGACCAACAGCGCTGTCAGCGTGGCGCGCAGGGCCAACAGGACGCGGCGTCGCCCCTTGGTCAACCGGCCTCCCGCGGGACGCACCAACAGCGAGCCCAAGAGGACGGCCGACAAGGCCGCCACCCACACCACGCCGCCGATCGGTTCCAGCATGAGATGCATCAGGCTTCGGCTTGTGCCGCCTCCGCCGGTGGCGAATAAAACTTGTTGGCCAGGCCGTACTCCAAAGCGGCCAGCAGCACGACCAGCGCGATCAGATACGGATACAACTCGCGTCCCACGCGGCCCACGGTCACGTCGCGGTCAATCTGATCCTCGGTTTTGGCGATCCGCAGCGGAAGTTCGCCGAAGATTGATTTCAGTTCCGACTCGTTGAGCCGCGCGAGGTTGGTGGCCTGCGGAGCCAGGTTGACGCTGAAGCCCGCGTCCAGTCCCGTCTTTTCACCGCCCGCGCGAACGCGATAGTTGCCCGGCAGTTCGGTCGAACCGACGACGATCGCCCCGGCCTTGGCGTCCACGGTCTTGCGAAGCGTGTCTCCTTTGGGAGTGGTGAGGACGTAGTTGGTCACTGGCTGCTCGGTGCGCGGCCGCAGCGACGCGGTCTGGCCCACTTCGTAGTTCAGCGCGCTGTCGCTGGCTCCGGCCAGATACAGCGTCAGTTCGTTGACCAGCATCAGGGTCGGCCAGGCGTCGAACTCCAGCAGCAGGCGATTCCAAGGTTCGCGGCCGCTGAGCGCCGTAAGCGGTGTGGCCATGGTCACCACGCGACCGCGGCCCAGGCTGCGCTCGACCAACGCCGGCTGGCCATCGCGAAACGGCACAATCGTCACCGCGTCTTCTGCTAGACGATCGAATTGCCAATAGCGTGACACCGAGTAGGCGTCCCATGCCAACTTGCTTTCCAGCGGAGCGAACTTGACCAGCGCCGGGTGGTTGTAATCGCGCGGCGCCAGGAACAAATCGCCCGCCGGGCTGCGATTTTGCTGCAAGAGCGGGCCCGGCAATAGGTCCTGTGCCGCCGGCTCGTTGAACGCCGCCAGGGGCTGGGCATTGGGGCCCAAATAGATCGCCAACCCGCCTCCTCCTTGCACGTAGCCCGCCAGCTTCTGCCAGACGTCGGCCGGCAGCGGTTGGGGATCGAGCAAGCAAACGACGGCCATCGAGTCCAGCGGCATCTGGGCCAGTTGGTCTAAACTGGCGGTTTGAATTTCGAAGCGTGCCCGCCCCAACTTGCGAAAGTCGACCGGCGCCAGCGCCTCTTGCAAAATGAAGGCGTAGGCGTCCACCGGTTGCGGCGCCGCCAACAGGACTCTCCAGGCCGGGCTGACCTGGACGGTGAAGTGTCGCACGTCATCCAATGGAAGGCCGTCTTCGCCCACCAATCGCAACTGTCCTTGATGGACGCCGGTTTCCAGAGTCAGGGGAGGAAATTCGACGGCGGCCGAGCCGGCACCGCCCAGCTCAACCGTTTCCTCGGCTCGTTTTTGCTCCTTCCCCTGTTGATCGACAAACCAGAGCTGAACGGTGCGGTTGCCGGCCGGCATGCCGACGCTCGCGACGTCTGTGGCCACTCGGAGCGGCTGACTTCGGGGCAAGACCTGCGACGCAAGCTGCACGCCTCCCAAAGCGACGTTCCGGGGCACGCCGGCGCCGACGTCGATGACATAGGTTCCCAGGGTGGAAAGCGATTTGAGTTTCTCCAGGGCGGCGGCCCGACCGGGATCGTCCCACGAGGCGTTCGTCAAATCGGTAAACACGTACAGCTCTTTGCGCTTGAGTTCGCTTTCGCCCAGCAGCCGCGCCGCTTCGGCCATCGCCTGCGGCAGTGGCTTGGCGGCGAAGCTCGTTTCAAGGCGCTCGATCCGCTGAACGGCGGCGCCCAAATCGACCTGATATACGGCCGAGCCGAGACTCGATTCGAGAACGGCCACCTGGCTGTCGCGCGGCAACTGCGATAGCAACCAGCGGCCCATGTCGCTGGCGTGCTCTAGCCGGGTGCGGTTCTCGTGGCGGTATTGCATTCGCGGCGAAGTGTCGAACAACAGCACGGCGGCCACGGGCGCCTCGCGGTCGGCCCCCAACCCGCTGGAATTGATGCTCGGACGGGCCAAGGCCAGCGCCAACAGGCACAGTGCCGCCACACGCAACAACAGCAGCAGCAGGTGCCGAAACCGCAATCGACGGCGGTTGGCGTGTTGACGGGCCTTGAGCAGCCGCAGGGCGGGAAACTCAAGTTGCCGCGGCTGCTGGCGCATCACCAGATGCAACACGATCGGCGCCAGCGCCGCCGCCATTCCCGCCAACTGCGCCGGATCAACGACTTCCATGATCGGGGCCTATCCCCAACCAACCGCCCGGCGCCCTTTCCGCTTCGCAAGAAAGGGACACGCAAGGGC